>CALBSY010000263.1 GCA_937967725.1 uncultured Alphaproteobacteria bacterium
GCTGACAGAACCAAAGCGCGATCAGTATGGCCCAGCCGCCAATGCCCATCACAAGCGCGGTCGCGGAATTTACACCGAGCAACAGATAGCCGCCGATCGGCAGCGCGAGTGCGCCCACCCATCGCAGCCACGCCGGCGTATTGCGCAGCAACAATACGGCTAGCCCCGAGAACAGGAGCAATTGCGCCGCATAGCCCATCTGGTTCTTGGAGCCAGTGAGCCCGATCAGCACCATGCCCTCTGCCGATCCGCCTTGCCGCCCGTAGAGAATGCAGGCGATGCAGAAGCAGAAGAAGCTCAGCAGGAAAACAATCAAAAAGCGGCGCGGGGGCAGCAAGCGCGCGAGAAATACGCCAATGAAGGCGGTCAACAGGAACTGCACACCGTATCGCAGCGTGGCCATCTGCGCTTCCGACCAGAGCGTCGAAATCACAGCCAGAAGTGGCACGAGCATCAGCGGCCACCAGCGCAGCGCCGTCTGCAGCGCGACGGGCGCACGCAGCAATAACAGCAGCCCGAGCAAGCCCAGTTCGATCAGCACTAGGTAAGGGCCGATCTGAACGACCTGCGTCGCCATCATGAACAGCATCATGAAGGCCGCGATCTCGGGTAGGAACAGCAACAACGCCATGAATTAACCGAAGCGGTCCGCACGCAGGAACCGCGCCAAATTGCTTAGGCGTTTTCGCGCATTAAGGCTACGCCACGCGCCCCATGGGGGCGGGAACGCGCCGCTTCCCCGTGGCGTTCGCACCGTATGCCACACGAGCGCCTGACCGATGCGGCCCGCGCCGTGCGCGCCTGGAGCGGCCGCATGGCGCATCGGACCGGCGCCGGCGCGCGGTCAGTTTGGCGCCGCGTCGCAGCCGCTCCCTGGAGCAAGATCGGAATCTGGGCGGGCGGCGTCTTCGGCGTGCTGGTGCTGTCGTTACTTTTGTTCGTCACTTTCGCGGATTGGAACGCCCTCAAAGGCCCGATCTCACGCATGGCTTCGGCGGCGACGGGACGCGAGATTGTCATTCACGGCGATCTCGACGTGGACCCATGGTCATGGACGCCCGAAATCCGCATCAACCGCCTCTCCATCGGCAATCCGGAGCGATATCGCGAACGAGGCGAATTCGCGGTCATCGAGGAAGCGGAAGCGGCGGTGCGCCTGCTGCCTCTTTTTATCGGCCGGTTCGACTTCGTCCGTCTCGATTTGAATGGCGCCGATCTATCGCTTTATCGCAGCGCCGAAGGCGTCTCGAATTGGGCCGGCAGCCCCGCCACGCGCGGCCGGCCCTTCAACCTGCCCGCCATCCGCCGCTTCTCATTGCGCGATGGCCGCGTCCGCCTCGAAGACGACAAGCGCAACATGCTGCTCGACGCGGCATTCACGACCGAAGAGAGTGCGGACAGGCGCAACCCCGGACAGTTCGCGCTAATTGGCGAAGGCCGCATCGACGGGCGCCCCTTTACGATCGAACTCACCGGTGCGCCGCTGCTGAACGTGCGCCGTGACCGCCCCTACGCGTCCAAAGCCGACGGGCGCGCCGGCTCCACGCGCATTCGCGCCGACGGCGCCATCCGGCGTCCGTTCAATTTCGGCGTCTGGCACGCCGATGTGCGCGCATCGGGGCCGGACCTCGCGGACCTCTATCCGCTGATTGGCTTGGCGCTGCCGAACACGCCTCCCTACGCGCTTGAAGGCCGCGTGCGGCGAGACGGCCGCGCCTATGGCATGCCGCGCGTCGCGGGACGCGTCGGCGATAGCGACCTCGCCGGCCACTTCACGGCGTCGCGTCAAGCTAACGACCGGCTGCTGCTGGCCGGCGATTTCCGCACCAACGATCTCGACTTCGACGACTTGATGGCCGTGCTCGGCGGCGCGCCCGACACCGGCGAAACCGTTTCCGCCGAACAGCGCGCCATGGCCGCGAATCTGGCGGCGCAGGGACGCTGGCTGCCGGATGCGCAGCTTGACATCAGCCGCGTGCGCAACATGGACGCGCAAGTCACCTATCGCGCCACACGCGTGCGCAGCGATCGCTTCCCGCTGCGCGGACTGTCCATCGACATCGATCTCGACAACGGCTTGCTCCGGCTCAATCCAATGACGCTGCAGTTGACGCAAGGCCGGATCGGCGGCGCGCTGGCGATCAACGCGCGTGAGGAGACGCCGCAAGTCGATCTCGACGTGCGGCTTTCGGACGTGCGATTGGAGGCGATCTTCGCGCGCGACGGCGATCCGCCGCTTACCGGCGCCCTACTCGGCCGCGCCAGACTCAGCGGGCGCGGCGGATCGGTGCGCGAGGCGGCGGCGCACGCGGATGGCGACGTCACG
>CALBSY010000264.1 GCA_937967725.1 uncultured Alphaproteobacteria bacterium
GAGAAATTGGCCATCCTCGCCGTTGTCGGCGGTGTCCACGGTGTAGCCGGCGTCCACCAGAGCGCCGCTAAGCTGCTCACGCAGGTTCTTATCGTCCTCGACAACCAGCACCCGCATGCGCGCCGCTTCCTCGTCTAACGGGCGGCGCTCACGCGGAAATCGCGCACTTGGCCGTCCGGCATTCGCCACCGGATCACATAAATTGGCCGGGGTCCGTCCTCAAGCCGCGCGTCGATCAGATCGCCGCCGTAACGGGCCCGCAACTAGGACACCACCTCGCGCAGCGGGCGAATGTCCTGCTGTCCGCGGTCCTGTACCGGGACCATCCAACCTGGCTGCGCGAATTGCGCCATGCGCGGCGGCTCAATCGGCGCGCCAAAAGCGCCCAACGCCACAAAGGCGGAAACGATGAGTGGTTTTGCCCACATGGTTTCCCGTTTACGGGGAGCGCCGTGAATCAGCGCTGAATGAAGCGCCCACTTCGCGTTTACCCACCCGGACGCGGCGGCACATAGCCTCTTTTGGGCCATTTCTTGACGAATTTCCTCAAATCTTCGTCGGGGGCGTCTGGCAACATGACCTGCAGCCGGACGAACTGATCGCCCTGGCCAGCGACGCCCTTACCCTTAAGCCGCAGCACTTTGCCGGTGTTTGAACCCGCCGGCACAGTGAGCGTAACCGGACCCGACGGCGTCGGCGCCTGCACGCGTCCGCCCTCGACCGCCTCGGTCATGGAGATGTTGAGGTCCATGTGGATGTCTTGGCCCTCGCGGCGGAAGAAGGCGTGCGGTCGCACGCTGAGTTCAACCAGCGCATCGCCTGCCGGGCCGCCTTGTACGCCGGCGCCGCCTTGACCCTTGAGTCGCAGCACCTGGCCACTCTCCACGCCCGGTGGAATAGCAATGTCGAGCGTGCGGCCCTCGGCGAGCGAAACGCGACGCTTGGCCCCGTTCACGGCGTCGAGGAAGTCTATATCGAGTGAGAATCTGATGTCGCGCCCGCGCATGCGCGAATAGCCGCGTCCGGCGCCGAATCCGGGGCCGAACAAGTCGGAGAAGATGTCGCCGAGATCAAATGCGTCGTTCGCGGCGCCGGCGCCTCCGCCCATGCCGGCGCCAGCGCCGGCATGGGCCCGCTGGCTTTGTCGAGGCCGAGACCCGAAAGCCATCTGCTCGTTGCCGTCCGCATCGATCTCGCCGCGGTCGAAGCGCGATTTGGTGACCGGATCGGACAGTAAGTTGAATGCAGCCGTCGCGCGCTTGAAGCGCTCTTCCGCCTGCTTGTCGCCGGGACGCACGTCCGGATGCAGTTCCTTGGCAAGCTTCCGATACGCGCGACGAATGTCGTCGGCGGTAGCGGTCCGGCCAAGGCCGAGAACGGAATACGGATCCCAACTCAAGGCGTCTGACTGCGCTCCAGCCTTCCCGCGGGACAGCGGCGACGCGGCCTGATCCCGATTTTGGAATCACTAAGCCGGCCTTCTGGCCTGCCCGATTATAATGTGATGGTTAACTCCGTGTTCAACCCTAAGGCGCCGCCCGCGTCGATTTGAGCGACCCGGAGGCGCAACGAGGCAGGCGGCGCCCCGAAGTCGGCGGTTTGATCCACAGCCGCGTACACGTATCCGGGCGAGGACACCGTGACGCTACGTTTGAGCGTGCCGCTATCCAAGATGTCCAGCCGGTAAGCCTCGCTCGGCGCGCCGAGGGGCGGTTCACCGGCGCCCCAAGCGTCGCCGCCGGACCGGGCGCAACGAATCCAAGAGATCAAAACATCGGCGCCCGCCACGCGGCGCGCGCGCAAGTGCGCTGGCGCCCACTGACGCATGGCGGCATGCGGCAACGTTGCGCTCAGTGTCGCAGCGCGGGCGTCGCCAGCAAGCCCGCCAGCTGGCGGCGTCATAAAGATAAGGTCTTCGTTCCATTCGTGCGCGCCGACATCCGCGCGGACGAGCCGTTCATCCAGTTTGACGATACGCGCGCCAATCGGGTGCGGCGCGCGCATGGCATGCGCGCTGCCGAGTTGGCCGCGCAGGAATCCGGATAGCTCGTATTCGTTAGGCGCCGCCAGCACACAATTGCGCGCCTGTATGATTTCCCACTCATCGTTTGCGCCTTGGATGGCAAAGGCGTTGGCGCCGTCGAGCACGGCTTCCGCGGTGGCGCTGGCCAGCACGCCGCCATAGAGCTTCACGCGGATCACGTTGCCATTGTCCCAGCGGTTCACCGCGCCGGGCCATAACGCCCACAACAACTCACCCATGATGGCTGGCTGCATCGCACGCGCACGACGGCTCATTGACGCGCCAGCGTAAACCTCGTGGGCG
>CALBSY010000265.1 GCA_937967725.1 uncultured Alphaproteobacteria bacterium
CGCATCTACGAAGCCCACAACATCGTGAGTCTGGTTGGGCGTAGTGGCGATCCACTCCGCCGCCAACATGATCAGCGCGGCAACGAGCGCGAAGCCGAACTCAAGCGCGAGGCGAAGCTTGGCCGATAGCCCGCCGTGGTGCTGTTTGGTGACTTTGGCGAAATCGTCGATGAAGCCGATCAGCCCGAAACCTACCGTGATCAGCAGCACAGCCCAGACGTACGCATTGCTCCAGTCCGACCAGAGCAAGGTCGAGATCATCAAGCCGATGAGGATGATGAGCCCGCCCATGGTCGGCGTGCCCTTCTTGGTGAGCAGATGACTCTCAGGCCCGTCAGTTCGTATCGGCTGGCCCTTGCCTTGCCGCTTGCGCAGCCAGGAGATGAAGGGCGCGCCCATCAGAAACGCGATCACCATCGCCGTAAACATCGCGCCGCCGGTACGGAATGTGATGTAGTTGAACAGGTTGAAGAATTGCGAGCGCTCTTCGAATTGACCCAAGAGCTCAAGCATTCGTTCCTCCCAGGCGCTTGAGCGCCTCAACCACGCGGCTCATCTTCGACCCGTTCGAGCCTTTGACCAGCACGACATCCCCGGATCGCAACGCATTCGCAATGACCGGAATCAGCGCATCGGCAGTTTCGGCATAGCCCCCGCGGCGCGAAGCTGGAAGCGTCTCCATAAGCGCCGCCATGCGCGGACCCGCGGCGAACACCAGATCGACACCCGATTGGTCGAGTGGTTGGGAAAGCCCGGCGTGGTAAGCGCGTTCGTCCGGGCCGAGCTCCAACATATCCCCAAGCGCGACGATCCGGCGGCCTCCCTCGCCCGGTTTGCGCGCGGCGAGTGTGGAGAACGCCGCCGCCATCGACGCGGGATTTGCGTTGTAGGCGTCGTCTACAAGCAGGAACGGGCCGAACGGCGCCTCGATCCGTTGCGCCACGCCGCGTCCGTCGAATGCCCGTAAGTGTTCGAGCGCGTGCGCGGCGGCGTCGAGATCGGCGCCGACAACGTCGGCGGCGGCGAGGGCGGCGACGGAGTTGAGCGCCCAGTGCGCACCTTCGACGCCAACCCGGTATCGGATGACGCGGCCCAGAATTTCCGCTTCGGCGGTTGAGCCAGTTTCATCCATGTCGAACTTCAGCAGGCGTGCTTCGCACGTCGGGTCGCGGCCAAAGCGGATCAAATTGGCCCCGTTGCGCTCGGCCGCTTCTATCAGCCGCGCTGCGTGCGGCGCCTCGTTGGGGATAAGCGCGGCGCCGCCGGGTTCAAGGCCGGCATAGACGTCGCCTTTCTCGTCCGCGACAGCTTCCAGCGAGCCGAGGTTCTCAACATGCGCCGGTGCGATCGTGGTGACCAGCGCGGCGTGCGGCTGCACCAACTGCGTCAGCGGGAGAATCTCACCGCGATGATTCATGCCAATCTCGAAGACGCCGAACCGGCTTGCCGGCGGCATTCGCGAGAGCGTAAGCGGCACGCCCCAGTGATTGTTGTAGCTCTTCACCGATCGGTGCGTGGCGCCGCTGGCGGCAAGACAGACAGCGATGGCCTCCTTGGTAGAGGTCTTGCCGACCGATCCGGTGACCGCGATGCGCTTGGCTTCACTGCGATCGCGCGCCATCTCGCCGAGTTTGCGTAAACCTTCGAGCACGTCGTGGACGACGAGCGCCGGCCCGAGTCCGTCGACCTTGGATTCATCCGAGATCAGCGCGGCGCAGGCGCCCGAGACGAACGCTTGCGCGAGGAAATCGTGACCGTCGCGTGCGTCTTTCAGCGCTACGAAGAGATCGCCGGGCTCGAGCGTGCGGGTGTCGATGGAAACACCGGTGGCAGTCCATGCGTCGCCGCCGATGAGACGTCCTCCCACGGCGCGCGCGGCTTCGTGCGCTGTCCAGATCTCGGTCATGTTTGCGCCTCCAGCGCCGCGCGGGCGACCTCTTGATCCGAGAACGGATGCATGACGCCTTTGACGAGCTGACCGGTTTCGTGCCCCTTGCCCGCGATCATCAATGCATCACCTTGTTTCAGCATGGAGACAGCCTCGCGGATAGCCTGCGCGCGATCGCCGATCTCGGCGGCGTTTGGGGCGGCGGCGAGAACTTGCGCGCGGATGGCGGCGGCGTCTTCGTTACGCGGATTGTCGTCGGTGACGATCACGACATCGGCGTGGCGCGCGGCAATGGCGCCCATCTTCGGGCGCTTGTCGGCGTCGCGGTCGCCGCCACAGCCGAACACAGCGATGATTCGTCCCGGCGCATGCGGACGCGCCGCCCGCAACAGTACGTCGAGTCCATCCGGAGTGTGCGCGTAATCGACAAACACGTGCCCGCCAGACTTGCTCTGCCCGCCACGCCCCACGCCGCCTTTCACCGATTCAAGTTTCGCCATGCCCGCCCAAACTGCGTCCGGCGTCTCGCCAAGCGCCAGCGCCAGCGTTGCTGCACACACAGCGTTGAGCGCCTGGAACTCGCCGATGAGCGGCAACTCGACTTCGCCTTCTTCGTTATTCCAACGCAGGATCATGGTCTGCGAAGCAGGACGCGGGAGAATCTCGACAATCTTCAGCGCACCATCGCGCGGCGCGCGCCAGCCGCACAGAACAATGCTCAAGCCACGCGCCGCCGCGCCGCGTTCGAACGCTTCGCCTTCGGCGGCGTCGGCGTTGATCACAGCGACGCCGCCATCCTGCACCAGCGCCCACAATTTCATCTTGGCGTCGCGATACCGCGCCATGTCGAGGTGGTAGTCGAGGTGGTCCTGTGTGAGATTGGTGAAGGCGCCGGCCGCGAAGTTCAGCCCGTCGATACGATGCTGTTCCAGCCCATGGCTCGACGCTTCCATCGCCGCGTGCGTCACGCCGTTATCGGCGAGTTGCGAGAGCATCGCGTGCACGGCCGCAGGATCCGGCGTGGTATGCCCAAGATCAATGACGCCGCTCGGCCCAATTGCGCGAATCGTCCCGAGACTTCCCGCTCGTTTGC
>CALBSY010000266.1 GCA_937967725.1 uncultured Alphaproteobacteria bacterium
CAAGCGACTTACTGCGACGTCCGCGCGATCGGCAAGCTAGATCCGGGCGCCGCAGGCGATTGGCTTGCGTCACGCGGTGAGAAGCAAACCGCGGCGGTGAAACCGGCCGCGCGCTTCCCGGTCTACGCCCTGGCGATCGCCACCAAGGACCGTAAGGACGATGTCCGCCTTTCAGGCGCGCTGCAAAAGCTGGTCGAGGAGGATGCTGGACTAACCGTGTTGCACGATCAGGTGACGCACGAAATCCTGCTGCAGGGTCAAGGCGAGCCGCACCTCCGCGCCGTACTCGAACGGCTGAAGTCGCGCTTCGGCGTGGATGTTTCCACGGCGCGGCCGTCGACGCCGTATCAGGAGACGATTCGCAAATCGGCTGAGAAACGCGGCCGGCATAAGAAGCAGACCGGCGGTCATGGCCAATTCGGCGATTGCGTCATCCAGGTGAAGCCGCAACCGCGCGGCAAAGGCTTCGAGTTCATCGACAAGATCACTGGCGGCGCTATTCCGCGGCAATGGATTCCGGCGGTTGAAGCTGGCGTGAAAGACGCGATGCAGAAAGGGCCGATCGGCTTTCCGGTGGTGGACGTATCGGTGACGCTGATCGACGGTTCGTTCCACTCGGTCGATTCCAGCGAGCATTCGTTCCAGATGGCGGGCCGGCTCGGCATGAACGAGGCGTTGGCCGATTGCGATCCGGTGCTGCTGGAGCCGATCGAGAAGCTCTCGATCTACACGCCGAGTTCAGGCACGCCGAAGATCAACTCGGCGGTGTCCAGTCACAATGGGCAAATCCTCGGCTTTGAGGCTCGCGAAGGATGGCCGGGATGGGACCGGGTCGATGTGTATCTACCGCACGCTGAGCGGCAGAACTTTATCATCGAACTCCGCTCGATCACGCAGGGCTTAGCGACGTTCGAGGCCACATTCGACCACATGGTCGAGGTCACCGGCAGGCGGGCTGACGAAGTGGCGAAGAGAGCGCAGCAGAGCGCTGCGTGAACCGGTTCGCGGGAGCGCAAGCCTACGAAGAGCAGGCCGCGAAGTTGATCGCGCGCTATGAAAGCATCGCACCTGAAGACGTGCATGCGGAAGTTCTGCATCTGATCGTTGATGGGCCTCTTCGTACACTCGATATCGGCGCGGGAACGGGCCGCGACGCCGCGTGGTTCGCCGGCAAGGGACACGAAGTGGTGGCAGTCGAGCCAACTGAAGCGCTGCGCCAAGCTGCGATGCGCCTGCATCCCAACGCACGCATCGAGTGGGTCGACGATGGCTTGCCCGGCCTAACGGCGCTCGGCGACCGCGAGCCCTTCGATCTCGTCATGCTGACGGCGGTGTGGATGCATCTCGACGCGGAGGAGCGGACGCGCGCCATGTCGCGACTGGCCGCGCTCGCCCGGCCCGGCGGCGTTGTGGCGATGCTGCTGCGGCACGGTCCGGTTCCGGAAGGGCGGCGGATGTTTCAGGTCTCGGCGGCCGAAACCGTGGCGTTGGCCGAGCCGCTGGGCTTCGCCGTTCTCGTCAACACGCCGCGCCGCGCGATCCGGCCCGACGCGCAAGATGACGTAACTTGGACGTCGCTGGCGTTTGGGCGCCTCTAGCCGCTTAGCCTGGATACAACACCATCTGCGTTTGCGTCACCAAAGCGACGGGCCTGCCTTCGGCGGTGGTGATTTTGGTCTGCCAAACGCTTGTGCGCTTGCCGCGGTGCACTGGAGTCGTTTCGGCGCGCACGGTCACGCCTGCTCTCGCTGCGCCGAGAAAGTTGGTTTTACTTTCGATGGTCGTGGTGCCGACGGCGCCTTCCGGCAGAGACAAGAAGGCGCCAATGGCGCCCAGCGAATCCGCAAACGCCATCACCGCGCCGCCATGCAACACGCCTCCCGCGGTGCAAAGATCGTCGCGCACGGCTAGGTCGCCGACCACCTTCTCAGACGAAGCTTCGATAACCGTGACGCCCATCGATCTGGCGAAGGGCATCGTGTCTGCGGCGTTGTTCATGGCTGCTCCTTCGGCGGCAGTGTAATTCGGCGCTCGTCATAGACGGTGTAGAGGCACGCTGCGATGATCAACGTCGCGCCAAGAAACACTTCGACCCGCGGCGTCTCCTGAAAGATGAGATATCCGAACAGCGTCGCCCAGAGGAGCTCGACATAATGGATCGGCGCCAGTTTTTGAGCCTGCGTGCGCGCGTAAGCGCGCGCCATCAGATACATGAACACGGCGGCGAGGGCGCCCATCAGCAGGAACAGCGGCCAGTCGGTCCACCGCTGCGGCGCTGCGAAGGCGATCGCCGGCGCGGCGACAATCAGCATCGGCACGAGACTGGTCATCAGCCCGACGATCGGCGCGCCGTCAGTCTGGGCGCGCGCGCGTAAGAGCACCATGGCGACGGAAAACAGGCCCGCCGACACGAGCACGGCGACGACCCCCAAGGCATGTTGAGGCGACTCGGTCACCGCCGGCGCACCTTGGGTCGCGACGATCACACCGGTGAAGCCGATTGCGGCGGCGATCAGGCTCTGTGCGCGGACCCGCTCACCCAGCATCACCCATGCCACGAACGGAACGAGCAGGGGGTAAATGAAGGAAAGCGCCACCGCTTCCGCCAGCGGCAGCACTGTCAACGCCCAAAAGAACGTCGTGGCGCAGCCGGCGATGACGAAGCCGCGCGCGCCGTGAGCGCGCCACATCTCCCAGCTGATACGCGGCCGCCCGGCGTGCTGCCAAATCAGCAACGAGAACAGCGCACCAAATACGTAACGCCCAAGGGTGACGATCAGCACATGATTGGTCTGTGCGAGATATTTGATGGTCGCGTCCATCGCGGCGCCGGCCGAAATCGCCAGCACGAGCAGCAAGGCCGGCGGTAACGCGCCCATAAAAAACTCCCCGCGGGCTTTTGGCCCGCGGGGAGTTCAACCGCAATTGCGATTTGCGTTACGGCGTGGTCGCCGGCTCAGTTGCGTCGCCGTCGGTCGCTTCATCCATTTGCTCGCCGGCTTCTTCCATCGGGCCTTGACCCATGTCGGTCGTGCCGGTCGTGGATTGCTCATAGGCGGTGTCGGCAGCTTCGCCGGCTTCCTCGTTCGGACCCTGCGTGCAGGCGGCGGCCCCGAGCAGAACCGCAGACGCCGCGGCTGTGATCAAAAGCTTCTTCATATTTTTCTCTCCTCTGCTCACGTGCGCAGTTACGGATTCGTGTTGGGGTTGCCGTCGGTCGCGTCATTGACGGCGTCAGCGGCGTCTTCGCCGGCGTTCTCGATGTCCTGAGCGGCTTCTTCACCCGCCTGTTCGAGGTCGTCGCCAGCGTTTTCGAGCGCTTGTTCGGCGTTCGGTTCTTCTTCGACGCGCGTTTCTTGCGTGCACGCGCCCAGCGTTACAAAGCTCGCCGTGGCGAGAACGGCCAACAGTGGCTTCAACATGGAATTCTCCTAAAAATATCCCGTCCCGGGCGACGAACTTGGTGCATCGCCGGAATGGTGAACGCGAGGTCACGCGCTCCGGTTCCCGCCAAAAAAAGCTACGGATTGGTGCCTGGGTCTCCGTCAGTCGCATCATTGAGGGCGTCCGCGCCGTCGTCGTTGCCGGCGTTGCCGGTGGCTTCGTCGATATTCTCGCCGGCCTGTTCGAACGGCCCGTCGCCCAAATTCTCTTCGCCCTGGGTCGCTTCCTCGATCGCCGAATCCAGGTTTTCTCCGCTCTCTTCAGCGCTATCGCCGCAAGCGGCCAATCCCAACGCCGCGGTCGCCGCGGCGGCCGTCACCAACATTCTCAGCATCTTCGCTTCCTCACCACGCGCCATCGGGCGCCACGAGGCGGGAGAACGCCGATGTGTCGCCCGGAGTTCCGCAATCGGAACTAGCCCGGAGCAGCCACGTGGCTATAAGGCGGGGCAAAGAGGGAACGCATGGCCGAACTCACGGAAGACCAGGCTCTTATCGTCGAAACCGCGCGCGCGTTTGCGCAGGACAAACTCCGGCCCAATGCGGCGCGCTGGGAGGAGGAGGGGCTCGACCGTGGCGTGTTGCAGGAATTGGCGAGCCTGGGTTTCGGCGGCATCTACGTAGGCGAAGACCACGGCGGCTCCGGCCTGACGCGTCACGACGCGGCGCTGATCTTCGAGGAATTGTCGCGCGGCTGTGTCGCGACAGCGGCGTTTCTCTCCATTCACAACATGTGCGCATGGATGATCGACAGCTTCGGCAACGACGAGCAACGCGGCGCGTGGCTGCCGAAGCTGACGACGATGGAGAGGATCGCATCCTATTGCGTGAATGATCCGGGGTCTGGTTTGGACGCCTGCGCGCTTCGCAAGAAAGACAAGGCGGAAGGCAATTCGCAATACGTCATCAATGGCTCAAAAGCGTTTATCTCCGGCGCGGGCTTCTCCGACCTCTACGTTCTCATGTGCCGCACCGGCGAGGAGGGGCCGAAGGGCATTTCCACTGTACTGGTGGAAGACGGGACGAGGGGTCTTTCGTTCGGCAAGATGGAAGACAAGATGGGCTGGCGCGCTCAGCCGACGGCAATCGTGAATTTCGAGGACTGCCGCGTGCCGGTAGAGAACCGGCTGGGCCCGGAGGGCGAAGGCTTCAAGTACGCGATGAAAGGGCTCGACGGCGGGCGCTTGAACATCGCCGCGTGCGCGCTCGGCGGCGCGCAGGATGCGTTCGACCGCGCGCTTGGTTATGTCCAAGAACGCAAGCAATTCGGCAAGCGCATCGTCGATTTCCAAAACACGCAATTCGCGCTGGCCGATATGGAAACAGAACTATCGGCCTCTCGCGCTTTGCTGCATCAAGCCGCGAAAAAACTCGACGCCAAGGCGCACGATGCAACCAGGTTCTGCGCCATGGCTAAGCGCTTTGTCACCGACGTGGCGTTTAACGTCGCAGATAAGGCGCTGCAGCTGCACGGCGGTTATGGCTACTTAGCGGACTACGAAGTGGAGCGGATCGTACGCGATCTTCGCGTGCATCGTATTCTGGAAGGCACTAACGAGATCATGCGCGTGATCGTCGCGCGCGAACTGCTCAAGCATTAGCGGAGACGGCGCACATGATTTTGCGGGCCATGGGACTTGGATTTGTGTTGTGGCTCGCGGTCGCAGCGGTGTTTCGGTTTGCCGGACAATTCTTCTTCCTGCCGGACGGGCGCTTGATGGCGTTTCTCTCCGCGCCCGTGGTTGGCGTGGCGGCGACATTCGTGCTGCTCAAGTTGCTGCGTGAAGCGCGCGGCGACGAAGGCGAGGCCGCGATTGGCGTGGCGCTGCCGACACTGTTTCTCAACGGCTTCCTGACGCACGAATTTCCGCGCGCGTTTCCGAACATCGATCCGACGCTGGACGCCACATTCGGCGCCTGGTCGCTCTTGTTCGCGGCATCGATCCTGTTCATGGGACTCTCGATGACTCAGCTCGCGCCGCAGGACGAGCGGGTTTGAGACGGCGTGATGTGATTGCCGGCGCGTGTGCGTTGGGGGGATGCGCGAGCATGGGTGAGGGCGTAACGCGGCAGCCGATTGTGATTGCGCATCGCGGCGCGAGCGGCGAACGGCCCGAACACACTATGGCCGCCTACCGCCTCGCCATCGAGCAGGGCGCGGATTTCATCGAGCCGGACTTGGTGATGACGCGCGACGGCGTGCTGGTTTGCCGGCACGAGAACGAGATTTCCGGCACGACCGACGTGGCGGAGCGTCCGGAGTTTGCGGAGCGGCGTACGCAAAAAACCGTCGACGGCGTGACCGCGATAGGCTGGTGGGTGGAGGATTTCACGCTCGCCGAGCTGAAGACGCTGCGTTGCAAGGAGCGGCTGCCGCAGCTGCGGCCTGCGAACATGGCCTACAACGCACAGCAAGAGATACCGACCTTTGATGAAGCCATGGCGCTCGCCGCCGAAGCCGGCGTCGGCATTTATCCGGAACTCAAACATCCGACCTACCTGCGCGAAACGGGGCTCGATCCTATAGGCGCGCTTGTGCGCGCCGTTCGCGACGCGGGCGGGCAGAACGCTGCCGACCGCACCATCGTGCAATGTTTCGAGATCGGCGTGCTGCGAACGCTGGCGCAGATGTCATCGATTCGTTGGAGCTGCGTGCAGTTGGTCTCTCTGCGAGGCGGACCGTGGGACCGGCGCGAGCTCTCCTATGCACAGATGCTGAGCGACGATGGACTGCGCGCGATCGCCGAATACGCCAACGGCATCGGCGTTGAAAAAGCGCTGATCATACCGCGCGGCGATGATGGTCGTTCACTCGAGCCGACCGATCTGATCGCGCGCGCGCATGCCGCAAATCTCAGAGTGCATGCGTGGACCTTCCGCGCGGAGAATTATTTCCTGCCCGCCGAGCTGCGCCGCGGCGAGGCCTCGTCGCCAGACTTCATGCGTCAGCACGGCGATCTCGACGTTGAGTTGCGCAGATTCTACGCCGCCGGCGTCGATGGGGTGTTCAGCGATTTTCCGGGCGCAGCCGCCGCCGCGCGGCGCTAGGCTACCCGGCGCAGCATGTTGCGGTTGAGGATCGGCGCCTGCGCTTCCAGCAGGTCGCGCTCGACTCGTTCGCGGGCCGCGGCGTCCTTCACGACCAACAGATGGATTTCCTTGGCGCCAAGATTTTCCGCTGCGCGCCACATATCATGCCGCGCCAGGCTCTGAGAGAAATCGTCTGTCTTGGCGATGTAGAGCGGCGTCGGTCCGCCCCAATCCTGCGAAGGCTGGTCGTGCGGCTTCACGAACATATAGATGCCGCCGATCGCATCCCACGCGCGTTGCGCGCGCGCGATCTCGAACTCATACCAACGGCCGCTGCCGCCTTGCCAATTGTAGGTGTTCAAGCGCCCCTCCGGATCGGTTCCGAACCGGCGGTGAGCGTAATGTGAGTCGCGCCGGGGCCAGAGTGCTCACGGTGCTGGATCGATACTCACAGAGCGAACCTCCGCGGCCTCAAAAAACGCGGGCCAAAACAAGCGCAATGCATCGGCTTGTCGTTGTGCGTGGTCGGGGCGGTCGAGCGGCACGATGCGCAGTTCGACGCGGCTCAGGTCCGGCGGGCCGCTCGGAGAAGCGCCGCGCCAGCGCGCATAATCCGCATCCGGAATGTAG
>CALBSY010000267.1 GCA_937967725.1 uncultured Alphaproteobacteria bacterium
CGCCCACCGAGATCTACCCTCTCTCCCTCCACCACGCTCCTCCGCTCTCCCAGCGTGCATTTCTCGCCGCGCGCGCCCGCGGTGCGGCCGTCGATCTCGACATAGACGCCGTCCGGCGTCGAAATCTTTAAGGAGAACGGCGCGCCTTCGCGGCGCAAGCGGGTGAGCGACGGCGCCAGCCGGGTTTGCCGGCCGGTGGCGTCGATCGCATCAAACACCGAAAGCCCCTGCAGAATGCGCACGGCGGGCTCGGCGGCGATGGCCGAATCCGAGAACCGCAACAGGCTCGCCAGCGCCAGCGGCGAGCCGTAGATGCGCGGCGCGCCCCAATCGCCTTCGCCCGAAGCCGCGACCGCATCTTCCCAGATCAGCACCACGCCGGGATGCGCGCAGAAGATCGCGTCGGCCCAAGCGACTTTGTCTTCGAGATCGCGCGCGCGTTTTTTCCACGCATCGACGCCGCCGCGCGCGCCATCGGTCACGCGCATCGCCCACAGCAAAGCTGCGATTGCGATCGCGGCCGAGCCAGCCGCCACAAGCAAGCTTGCGAATCCGCCGTCCAAAGCCGACCCCTAACGTATCCAGCGGCGAAACGAATCGCCGGGCCCCAAGGACCATCCTCCCGCAGCCGCGCCTCGAAGCAAACGCCGCCGCTGACCAGAAGCGTTAACAAGCGCTTAAAAGCGTGAACGCCGAGTTAAGTTAATAAAGATCAATGGGTTAACGCGGCGGGCGGGCGCGCCGCGGGGGCGCGCCGGATTTCGACTGCCCCATGCCGGCGCCGAGCCACTTCCTGCAAACTGATTATGCGCGACGGCTCAGGCGGCTTTCGCGATCTTGAGGTCCACTTGCAGACCGGCGGCGCTTGCCATGGTGATCAGCATATCGATGCTGAAGAGGTCGATCTTTCCGCGCACCAGATCCGAAATGCGGGGCTGCGTGACGCCCATGAGTTTGGCTGCGGCGGCCTGGCTCAATTTCTTCTTCTCAATGTGATTGATAATGGCGCGCATCAGCTTCGCCCGAAGCTTAATGTTCTCGGCTTCGGCAGGATCTTCGATTGCATCCCAGATGCTATTGAATCGCCTTTTGCTCATTTCAAGTCCTCGACCAACTGCCTATAGCGACGGGTCGCCAAAGCGATGTCCTCTTTACTCGTGCGCTGCGACTTCTTCTGAAAGCAGTGCAGCACATAAATCGCATCGCCCAAGCTGGCGACATAGATCACGCGAAAGGCGCCGTCCGCAGTCCGCACGCGTATCTCGCGAACCCCTCGCCCGACAGAGGCCATCGGCTTCCAGTCGTTTGGCTCTTCGCCGTGCTGCACGCGATCCAGCTGGAAGCCGGCCATTCGACGCGAAGCTGCCGGAAAGGCCCGCAGATCGTCTAGCGACGTCGCACGGAAGACGATCTGTTTAGGTTCGCGCGCCATTCGCTACCTTCATATACAATATTTTGTATAGAATACAAGAGGCGTTGGCGAGTTGGCGCCACATCCTGCAAACTGACCCCCGGCGCGTGATCGAGGCCACCGGCGACGCCAACTGTCCAACACACTTCCGCGCCAAGCCGCTGAAATCCCGGCGTCGCGCGAAAATCAATCCTACACCGCGGCGGCCGCCTTAGACTGGCTGGCCCATGAACCGAGCCGAACCCATCATCACGACCGCCCGCGCCGAAGCGTATTCCGCTTCGCTGCTGCGGGTGTTGGCTTGGCTGCTCACGCTAATCCTGCGCCTTGCGCCCATCGGGCGCAGCGCACGGCTCAGGGACTGGCTAAGCCGCGCCGAACGCACGGCCGAAAGCGTGCTCTTCCTCAAGGCGGCAGCGCTCCATGGCCCCCCGCCGCGGCGCAAGCTGCATCCCCGCTCCGCCGCGCCAGGCTTTCGCCGCGTGGAAGCCCGGCGTCTGCGGCTGTTCTTCCGCGGCGCCGGCGTGCGCGCGCGCAAGGCGAGCCCGCTCGCGCGGGTGATCGCGCTGATCGAGGCGCTCGCCAATCCGCAGCGCGCTGTCGTCTATTTTCTGAAGCAGATTGCGCGCGGCCTGCACTTCGGCCGGCTCATTCCCCTCGCACCGCCCGCGTATGCGCTCGCCGCCGGCGCGCCCGCCACGGCTGATGGCCCCGACACCTCTTAAGCTGCGCACAGACACGCTGCGCCTTCACCGCCGAATCCCCGGATTCGTGCGCCCGCCGGCGCACGCCTGGCGTCACTCCTCTCGCGGCGGCGGGCTGGTGCGCGCGAATTCGCTGGGCATCGGCGGACCGCCCGGGATCGGCGTTATGGTGCGCAGCGTGGTGGGCGAGCAGGTGTAGCTCATGCTCATCGTGCTCGGCGGCATTGACGGCAGCGGCGCGGTGTAGCGGTCGCCCTCCGGCGTCGTCATCGTCATGGTGCCGCCGAAGCGCTGCATGTCGGCGCACAGGTTGAGCGTGCCATCGCGCGCCGACCAGCGCCCGCCCGCTTGCGCCACTGCATCGCCGTCGCCGCGCGAGCCGTCGGGATTGCGCACATGATACTGGCCGGAGACAGCGCCGGTGATGTAGCTGCCGTCGCGCCGCAGCGTCATGTTCTCATTGGCCATATTGAAACTGCCGCGCACGCCCTGGCTGCGCATCCATTCGACGGCGCCGCCGCCAACCAGCTGCCACGAGCCGATCACGCAAGCGTCGGTTTCGACAATGCCGGCGCAATCGCCGCAGCCGGACTCCATCGTGCCGCGGATCGCGAGCGTGGCGCGCTCCGTACTCATGGCGGCGATGCGATACGTGTCGGGCGCCGATTGGGTGTCGATCTCTTCCGGAAGATCGCCCCACTCTTCGCTGTCAGCCTTGGCGCGGTACGCGTCGGGCCGCACTGAGGTGCGCCAACGGCCGCACTCGAACGCGGCGCGCCCGCGCACCAGCACGAAGGCGCCGAGCTCCACCGATTGCGTGCGCGTGTCGGCCCAGCGCCACGTTTCGCCCTCCCGCGGCGAGAGGCCGATATCGGTCCCGTGCGGATGACGAATATCGCTGTCGAGGTAGGCTGTGGCGAAGTCCAGCCAGCGGTCCTGGCCGAGCGCGGACGCCATCGCCCCATGTTGCGCGCTGTCGCCGCGGCTGGACGCCATCTGGCACATAAACATATTATCACCAAGAGGCAACTCTTCCTCGACGAGCAACAGCAAGAAAACCACCGCGCAATAGGACATGCGGTTCAGCGCAGTCTCTCTCGATTGCCCATCGAAGTCGCCGACATATTCGGGAAGCGGCCCCGCATCGGGCAGCGCCAGCGCCGCGAACCAATTGGCTGAGCCTTCGAGCCACCAATCGCCGCCGCCGCCCGCGCCTTCAGAGCCTGTGCGCATCTGCGCTTCGGTCAGATTCGCTGTCTGCACGCAGTGGAACAATTCATGCGCAATCACGAACGCCGCGTACTCAGGCAAACTGCCGGGTCCGGCGAGGTAGACGATGACGCGGCATTCGTCGTCGCGCTCCATTTCCGCGTATGCCGCGACCGAGCTGAACGCGCCTGTGTCAGGGTCGCGCGGCGGCAAATCATCCGCGAGCAGAATGGTGACATTATCCATCGCCACGCCGCCCAAGCGGTTCATCGCTTCGGCGGCGGCGCGCACGCCGCGATCGAACTCGGACATCTCGCTGTCGCTGACGATCCAATCGGCCAACAAATCGTGCAGCACGCGGATCTCAGCGCCGGCTGCCGAAACGCGCAATCGCTCGACGCAATCGTACTCTATCGTCCGCAGGCGTTCGTCGAAGCGCGCAAGATAGGCCGGGTCGCTGCAGCTGCCGAACTCAGCCCGCGCCGGCAGCGCCACCGGCGTAATCAGCGCCAGAACCGCAACAAGGAGTGTCCATCGGGCCCAAGCGCGCATGCATCCCCTCCTCTGTGCAACAGCGGCATTGAGGGCGAGGGCGGCGCGCAGGTCAAGCCGAACCGGCGCTCAGCCGGTGCGGCGCAGCTTTTCCACAGCGTCCTGCGCAGCCTGCAGCGCCGGGCGCAGCGGCCGCGCGCGCGCGCCGCGCTCCTGCAATTTGCTCGCGCCCGCGATGCGGAACACGAACGGCATGCGGTAGCTCGCGCCAAAGCGCACGTGCACATCCGGCTTTGGCTCGAACCGTGACCGCAGCAGCGCCTCGCGCGCCGCCTCAAAGAAAACGTCCGACGGCCAAGCATAGACGCAGTGCACATTCTTCACGACGCCGCCGGCGCCGATCTCGAACTCGGCAACGGTCACGCCCTCGACGCCAAGACGGCGCGCTAACTTCGGATAGCGTGCGCGCAGCGCGCCGGCGAGCCGCCACGGCATCGAGTCTTCGCTTTCCTGCGCGGGCTCGAGGTTCTTCCACACCACGCAACAAGGGCCGCTCGGCAAACGTTGGCGCATGCGCTGCATTTCGCGATGCGCGGCGCGCTTTTCGCGCAACCAATCGGCGCCTTGAACCGCGATCAGCACCAGCGCCAGCACGACCGCGCCGGAGACGAACAACGATGCGCCGCCGTTCCAGCCCTGCGCGCGCAGCGCGCCGGTCAGCGCCAAATGAGTGATGACGACGACGACAAACAGGCCGGCATAGAACAGCGCGCGCAGTGTGAATGCCGATAGCGTGCGTGTCGCCGAGATCAGCATCGCGCCCTCACCCTCCTCGGGCGCTACATGCCCGCGTGCGAAACTCGGCGCAACGGGAATGAACAGGGCGCCAGTCTCATGTCGCCGGCGCCCTGTGAGTTTCTAGTAGCGGTAGTGGTCCGGTTTGAACGGGCCCTGCTGCGGCACGCCGATATAGTCGGCTTGCGCCTTCGACATCTGCGTCAGCTTGGCGTTGAGCTTGCCAAGGTGAAGCATGGCGACCTTCTCGTCGAGATGCTTCGGCAACGTGTAGACCTTGTTTTCGTATTGGCCGCCATTGGTCCAGAGTTCGATCTGCGCCAGCGTCTGATTAGTGAAGCTGGCGGACATCACGAAACTCGGGTGGCCGGTGGCGTTGCCCAGGTTCACGAGGCGGCCTTCCGACAAGAGGATGATCTTCTTGCCGTCCGGAAACTCGATGTGGTGGACCTGATCCTTGATCTTGTCCCACTTGAAGTTCTTCAACGCCGCGACCTGAATCTCGGAGTCAAAGTGGCCGATGTTGCAGACGATGGCGTTGTTCTTCATCGCCCGCATGTGATCGACGGTGATGACATCCTTGTTGCCGGTGGCAGTGACGAAGATGTCCGCGTGCGGCGCGGCGTCTTCCATAGTCACCACTTCGTAGCCTTCCATCGCCGCCTGCAGCGCGCAGATCGGATCGACTTCCGTCACCTGCACGCGCGCGCCGCCATTGCGCAGCGAAGCGGCCGAGCCCTTGCCGACATCGCCATAGCCGGCAACGACGGCGACCTTGCCCGACAGCATCACATCGGTGCCGCGGCGGATGGCGTCCACCAGCGACTCGCGGCAGCCATAGAGATTGTCGAACTTCGACTTGGTGACGCTGTCATTGACGTTGATGGCCGGGAACGGCAGTTCGCCTTTCTTCGCCATTTCATAAAGACGATGCACGCCCGTGGTGGTTTCTTCCGACACGCCCTTCACGCTCTTGCGGATGGCGTCATAGAAGCCGGGTTTCTCTTTAAGGTAGCGCTTGATGGTCGCGAACAGCGCTTCTTCTTCCTCGTTGGAATGGTGTTCGAGAAAATTGGCGTCCTGCTCCGCCTTTGGACCGAGCACGCACAAGAGCGTCGCGTCGCCGCCGTCGTCGAGGATCATGTTGGCGTACTTGCCGTTCCCCCAATCGAAAATGCGGTGGGCGTAATCCCAGTATTCTTCCAGCGTCTCGCCCTTCACGGCGAACACCGGCGTGCCTGTGGCCGCGATTGCCGCGGCGGCGTGATCTTGCGTCGAGAAGATGTTGCACGAGGCCCAGCGCACTTCGGCGCCGAGCGCCTGCAGGGTTTCGATCAGCACCGCGGTCTGGATCGTCATGTGCAGCGAACCGGCGATGCGCGCGCCTTTCAGGGGCTTCTTCGACCCAAACTCCTCGCGCACCGCCATCAGACCGGGCATCTCGGTCTCGGCGATCTCGATTTCCTTTCGGCCCCACTCAGCGAGGCTGATGTCCTTAATGACGTAATCTTTAGCGCTCATCGCGCGCCCTCCTTCGAAAGCTCGCGAGCGTCGTTTTCCAATGGAAAAACCCGTCGAGCCTGGCGGCAAAGCCGTCGCAACGCTCCTCGGCGGGCGCGCCGGATGTAGCAAAGGCGCCCCGCCCTGGCAAACAAAGAGCCGCCGGTTTCCCGGCGGCTCAGTGTTTTCAGCGATTTGCGTCTGGTTACGGGCCGCTTGTCCAGCGGTCGACCAGGCGCTTGGCCGCGTCGCGGCCGCCGATGCCGAACGAAACGGCCACGGCGACGGCGACCGCTCCGAGCACCAGTCCGAACGCCAGCACGATGATGTCGTTCGCGAGGCCCATGAAACGCAAGCCCACCGCTGTCGCCAGCGCGATAATACCCCAGCGCACGAACACCGAGAGTATCTCGGAGGACGGTTTGCCTTCGCGCACGGTTGCGGCCGCGAGGATGTTCGCCAGCAGCACGCCCAGCGCAATGATCACGGCGCCGAACAGAACGCGCGTGGCCAGAGCCAGCACTTCCGACAGCATCGCCGCCATGGCCCCGAACTCGAGCAGGCGCGCCGCTTCGACCGCAGCGAACAGCACGATGCCGATCAGAACGGCGAGGCCGATCATGCGCGAAGGCGGGAAGCCCTTAAAGTCGAAGGTGTCGACACCCGGCGTCAGATCCATCTTCTCGCGGCCGACGCGGATTGGCTCGGCGTTGGCGATCGAGCCGATGATGGCGTCGAAGCCGAACGACTTCAGCCCCTCTTCGGTCAACGTCATGATCCAGCGGCCGATCACGTAGGCGATGAAGATGATCAGCGCCGCACCGATCACGCGTGGGATCGTCAGCAGAATATCGTTGAGCATAGAGATCGCGGGCGCCGAGATCGCTTCGATCGACAACGCGTCGAGCGCGGCGATCGACACCGGAATGATGATCAGCGTAAACACCAACAGCCCAAGCAGACGGGTCAGTCCGGGCCCGCGCGGCGAGTGCGTCAAACCGGCGTCCATCAGACGGCGGTCAAGATCGACCGCGTCCACGGTCGCCTCCACCATCCGCCGTACGATCGTGGCGAGGGCGAAGCCGATGACGAAGATCAGCACCGCGCCAACCACGTTGGGCAGGTAAGCGAGGAAGCCCCGCACCATGTCGTTGAGCGGCGCGACGATGGCCGTCAGCGTCAGCACGTTGAGCGCCGCCATCAGGCCCAGCAGCCAAACCAACCAGTAGCCGACTTCACCGACGCGTTCGCCGACGTCGGCGGACGGCTTGGCCCCGCCAGGACCGTCGCTGTCCTTGCGTGAGAAGAACGGCACGCGGTCGAAGCCCTTGGCGATCGCCCACTTCACCGCCTTCGCCGCGAAGTGCGCGACGATGATGATGACGAGCGCAATGGCGATGCGCGGCGCCCACTCATAGAGCCACGCCATGACGGCCTGTTGATCAATCTGCATCTGCAGCCTCCCTCGCGAGGTGCGTTTGAACCTCCGGCAAGTTGTGAGCCTCTGCGCGCCAAATCAAAGGATTTGCGCGCGCTTGGGGCGCCGATGGCATGCTGCGTCCGCGAGATGTTCGCTTTGGAGGCGCTTTGTTCCGGTTCAGTTCAACGCGGCGGGGAATGCCGGCAGAGATTCGATGTCTTCCGGCACGTGCTGACGGACGACGCGCGCGTCAGTCTCCGCGGCAAGCGCCTCGACTTTATCCATCGAAGCCAGTGTCTGCGCGCGATCCACATTGAAGGTTGGGACCAGCCGGCGCTCACGTGTCTCGGCCAAGTGATACATGTCGCCGGTAAGCAGGATCGGCCCTGCGTTGGCGAGGCGCACCAGCAGCACGGTGTGGCCCGGCGTATGGCCCGGCGTCTGCACGATGACCACAGAGCCGTCGCCGAATACGTCGTGGTCGCCGTCGCCTTCGATCAGCACGGTCTCGGCGTTCTCAAGCTGGCTATATCCTTGGAAGGACTGAGCGCCGCGCGCTTCGTCGCTGAACATGTAAGCCCGCTCGTCCGCGTCGACGATCCAAGTCGAACTCACGAACAAATTGCCGTTGCCCGTGTGGTCGCCGTGCTGGTGGGAGAAGGATATGAACTCGATGTCGGCGGGGGTTAAGCCAAGCTCCGACAGTTGATCGGCGAGCTTTCGCGGCATGGTGACGTGTGCGCCCATGGCGGCGAGGTCGAGACCGTTCTCCATGTCGGCGATCGCGTCGGGGAAACCGGCATCCCAGATCATGTCCCCGTCGGGATGGCGGATCAGGAAACACGGGTCGACCAGCGTACGCGATTGTCCGTCCATCGAGCCGTCGTCGGCGAACACGCCAATGTCGGTGAAGGCGATGCGCCCGCAATCCATCGCGTAGAGCTGCACTTCCGGCCGGGACGTTTCCGCCGCCTGGCCACACGCCGCCAGCGTGATCAACGATAGACTCAGTGCCGCGCGCTTGAGCATGCATCCCTCCCTTGATGCAGCCCTTCAACCCGCTCCGCCGCCGTAACGCAAGCGCAGAACGAGGATTGTCGCGGTTAAACCAAGGCACACGGCGTTGGCCGCCGTGACGGGCCAAGAATTGGTCAGTACGCCAAAGACGGTCCAGCACGAGAACCCAATCACAGTGACCGCGTACATCCGAAGCGACACAGCCGCGGCAGTGCGCTCGCGCAAGATCTTCACGATCTGCGGCACGAAACTGGTCATTGAGCAGATGCCGGCGATCACGCCGAAGCTATTGGCAAGCCATAGCGGCGCGTCAGCCATGTAATCAGGCGCGTTTCAGCACGCGCACGATCAACAGCAGAACAACTGCGCCAAGGAATGCGGTGAGA
Organism: uncultured Alphaproteobacteria bacterium; assembly: GCA_937967725.1. GTDB lineage: Bacteria > Pseudomonadota > Alphaproteobacteria > Caulobacterales > Aquidulcibacteraceae > Vitreimonas. The sequence goes on from CALBSY010000267.1 coordinate 8,935, forward strand.
ATCGCGTTCAAGATGCCTGGGAAGAACACGACGCCGAGCGCGCCGAACAGCCAGCCGCCCACCACGGCGCCCAAAATACCGATGATGATGTTGCCGAACAGTCCGAAACCGAACCCACGCACCACGAGCCCGGCCAGCCAGCCCGCGATGGCGCCGACGATAATCCAGATCAAAATGGCTTCCGCGCTCATGACGCACCTCCCAGATTTGCGGAGCGCCAACGGGCCGCTGTCAGGAAAGTTCCCAGCTACTTCTTTTCCAAGAGCAGCGCTCCCTGCTGTCTCAGTCTCCCAGCGATCTTGTCGGCGACGCCGGCCAAGAATGCTGGCAGGTCGACTTCGATGCGGATGTCGCTTTCGCTGACGTCGATCCGGCCGGTAAAGGTTTGGCCAAGCGCCTGGGCGCTGAAGTTCAGTCGATCGCCCGTCCAGGCCTGCTGAAAGCGCGTTAGCGGCGCGCCCGAAAATTGCTGTGTCAGTTGCGCGAATCCGTCGGCAAGGCGGGCGCGCGCTTCCGCTTTACCGAGCTTATGTGGAATGGCGACGGTGATTGGCGCGGCCATGGAACCAGAACGAACATCGGTGCGCCGGAGTTTCGCCGCGCTCTGCTAAGTCCCGCCAATCAGAGCGACGCAGCGCGCGTAGCCTTCGCCTTCGAGCGCCGGATCGAGTTCAAGCGCCTGCCGAACAAATGTGCCATGACCGCGGGGCAGATAGGTGATGGCGCGCTCGTCATCGCCATCGCGCACAACATAAGTTATCGGCGTCTCCGCGTCGCCGATGACACCCGCATCGCGGCGCACAAACACCATGCCGTCGCGTAGTCCCGCAGCGTATGCAGGCAAAGCTGGGTCGACGCCGACGATGACGCCGCCATTGCTCCGCAAAGCCTCGCTATTCCAGCCGCGGTCGAACGCGGCCACTTCGCGCGTGATTATCCGGCCGCATGGTGCGAAGACATCCTCCGGCAGCAGCACCGGCGCGCCCTGCTCCACATGCGTTTCGATATCGGCGCGCACGTCGACGCCGCCCCACTCCGCCACGATGGGAAACATCTCCGCCGCTTTCAACGGATCGCCAGCGAGCGCCCGCTCGCGCATTTCGCGTACGACCTCGTCGAGGCCGCGGCCATGCCCACGCAACCGCGCATCCCAGATCGTCGCAAGCAAGCGGCCGCGCTGATACGGCAGCTGCTGTACTGCACGGTCACTCCAAAAATCAGCGAGAATCCGTTCATTCGGCGCATCGCGCACCGGCGATTGCGCGTACGCATTCAGCATCTCGTTTAAATCTTCCGCAAAATCCCGCGGCGTCCAGATGCCCTCACGCACCAGCATGCGGCCGGTGTAAAAGTCCGTGAAACCCTCCGAGAACCAGTACGAGCCGGCGACGCCCTCATCGTGCACGCTGCCCGTGCCTCCAG
>CALBSY010000268.1 GCA_937967725.1 uncultured Alphaproteobacteria bacterium
TCCAGGCGCCGCCATGGTGGCCGCCGCCGCTGCTGCGCTTGATTTTCTGGATGATGATAGGGCGTTGATTGGTCGCAGCGGTCATGACCCGTCCATTCTGGGCGAGAGGGGCGCAACCATGCCCAAAGCGCGTTAAGATGTGGTGAGCGGAGCGAAACCTTAATGGAGAGCGAACCCGAACAGGGCTTCCGGCGCGCCATGGGCGCCTTCGCCACCGGCGTGACGGTGGTGTCGGCGGCCCGGGATGGCGGGGCAATGTCGGGGATAACGGTCAATTCGCTGACTTCGGTTTCGCTCAAGCCGCGGCTGCTGCTGTGGTGCCTGGGCGATCAATCCGAGCGTTACGACGTGTTCGCCGAGGCGGAGCGCTGGGGCGTGACGGTGCTGGGCGCCGAAGACGAAGCGTTCGCGCATCGCTTCGCACGCGCGGAAACGGAGACAATTCAAAGCGCGGAAGCGGAAACGTTCGCCGGCGCGCCGGTTTTGCGCGCCGGGGTGGCGCATTTGTCATGTCGCACGCATGACAAACGCCAGGCCGGGGACCATCTCATCATCATCGGGGAGGTGACCGACTTTCGGGTTAAGCCGGGCCCCGTACTCACCTTCTTTCGCGGCCTTTACGGCCGCGCTGACGATCCAAGAGAGAACTCTGGGAGCAAGGACTAATGGCGAAAACTGCGTTCATCGGGCTGGGGGTCATGGGCGCGCCGATGGCGGGGCATCTTGCCGCCGCCGGACACGACGTCGCCGTCTACAATCGCAGCGAGGACAAGTCCCGCGACTGGGCGCAAAGGCACAAGGGCCGGACCTATTCTTCGGTGGCCAACGCCTGCGAAGGCGCCGACATCGTATTCTCCTGCGTCGGCAACGATCGCGACGTGCATGAGGTGTTTGACGCCGCGTGCAAGACCATGCGCAAGGGCGCGATCTTCGTCGACCATACCACCGCGTCAGCGGCCTTGGCGCGCGAGTTGGCGGAGAAGGCGGAAGCCTGCGGCTTGGGTTTTCTCGATGCGCCCGTGTCGGGCGGTCAAGCCGGCGCGGAAGCGGGCAAGCTCACGGTGATGGCGGGCGGCGAACCCAGCGTGTTCGCCGAGGCCGAGCCGATCATGCGCGCGTACGCGGCCAACCTTACGCTGATTGGGCCGGCGGGCTCGGGACAGCTGGCCAACATGGTGAATCAAATCTGCATTGCCTGCGTGCTGCAGGGGCTGGCCGAGGGCTTGCACTTCGCCCAGCGCGCGGAACTCGACATCGAAAAGGTCATCGGCGCCATTTCTAAAGGGGCGGCGCAAAGCTGGCAGATGGAAAACCGCTGGAAGACCATGACCGAGGGTCGGTTCGATTTCGGCTTCGCCGTCGACTGGATGCGGAAAGATTTGGGCTTGGTGCTGGCCGAGGCTGAGCGCAACGGCGCTAAGCTTGAGCTAACCACGTTGATCGACGGCTACTACACAGACGTGCAGGCGATGGGGGGCAAGCGCTGGGATACCTCCAGCTTGATTGCCCGGCTGGAGCGCCCGCCACGGTAGCGGTTTACGTTACGTGCACTTTCACCGCGTTTTAAGCGAGATCGGCTAGGCTTCGCCGCTTGCTGGGGTGGAGCACGGCATGGACGTACGTAACTGGACTGTCTGCGTCATCGAACCGAACAAGTTCGAGCGTCAGATCATCGTCGATCTGCTGCGCAATGCCGGCGCGGACAGAATCCAGACATTTGAGAACGCCGACGAGGCGTTCGATGCGCTGCGTTTGTACAGCGCCAACGTCGTGATCGCCCCGTTCGAACTCAGCGGGACCGACGGCGCGGCATGGACGCGCGTGTTTCGCCGTAACAAGAAACTCGCCAACCGCAAAGCCGCGGTGTTCATCACTTCGGCGGCTTTCTCGCTCGCCATGGCCGAGCAGTGCCGTCACGCCGGCTGCAATGCGCTGATCGGCAAGCCGCTCTCGGCCAAGGTGCTGATCGCAACCATCAACAAAGTCTTGGGCAAGCCGCGCGAATTCATCGACGCGGAGGGCTACGTCGGGCCATGCCGCCGCGCCGGTATCGTCACTGCTGGCGCGCCGAAGAAACGGCGCAAAGCGGACGAACCAGGCGCGAAGCAGCGTGGCGCCCAATCGCTGGACGGCGCCGTCGCGCAGCTTTCAATCGCCACCGTAGCGCTTGGCGCCGATACAGCCAGAGGCGAGGCATGCGAAGCGGCGCTGCGTCAAGTGCAGGCCTACGCCGTGAATGCAGGCGACGGCCCGTTGATGCGCGTATGTGCGGCGTTTGCGTTGCAGATCACGGCGACGCGGACGCAAAAGGTCGAGGTGGCGCGCAAAGCGCTGGAAGCGTGCATGAAGGGCGTGGCCGAGTTGGCGAAAGACGCGACCGCGGCCGCCGAGCAGCGTGAAGCAGTGGCCGAGCGCGTGCGCGAAGCTGTGGCGCAAGCCGTGACGCGCCGAGCAGCCTAGGCGGCTGTCATTTCCGTCAACGGTATCTCTATTGTGCAGAGGTAGCGCGGCTCGGTCTGGATATGCAGCGAGCCACCCCATTTCCGCTCAACCAGTTGGCTAAGCAACTTTAGGCCGAAGCCGGTGCCCTTCGCGGCCGCCGCGCCCGGTTCGCCGGTGTCTAGCCAGGATAGGCGGAGACGCGGACGCTCGTCGTCGCCAGATTCAATCGACCAGGCAATCTCGACACCGCCGCGATCGCCGGCAAACGCGCCGTACTTGGCCGAGTTGGTCGAAAGCTCGTGCAACACCAAGCTCAGATCGAAGCACAGGTCGCTGGGAAGCACGACATCGCGTCCTTGCATGTCCACTTTATCGACGAAGGGCTCGAGCGCATCCCGGACAACCAGGCGCAATTGGGTGTTAAGCCACCCGCCTGAAGTGAGCAGCAGATTTGCGCGCGAGAGTGCCTTGAGGCGCGCCGAAAACTTCTGCTTGGCGATATCGAGGTCAGGCGTCGATTTGAGCGTTTGATCAAATATTGCGGAGGCCAACTGGAGCATATTGCCTGCGCGATGCGCCATCTCGCGCACGAGGAGTTGTCTCCGTTCGTGGGCATCGGCTTGGCGCGCGCGGCTCGCGATCACATTGGCAAGAGCCAAGAGGAAGTCCACGTCGGCGTCGTCAAACACACGCTTGTTCGTAGCGTGAACGCCAAAAACGCCGAATGGCCGTTCGCCGGAGCCGGCAATCTTTACGGACATGCCGCAACGCACGCCGTGATCGTGTAAGAGCGGCGGGCCGGTGAAACGCGTTTCCGATGGCAGATCCTCGCATACGACTGGAGCGTCGCTTATTAGCGTGAACCCGGCTTGAGACGCGCTCTCGATGCCCACCGATGCGACGCCAACAATGCCCGGTTTCCAGCCAACGCCAGCCTGCAGAAGTAGTTTGTCAGCAGCGTCAGAGAAACGCAGAATCTTCGTCAGGGGCACATCAAGCACCTCAGCGGCGACTTCCACAGTGCGCTGCATAACGCGAGCGAAGTCTTCCTCTTCCAGCGCATAAGCCCCGAGTTCTGCCACGGCGCGCTGCTGACGCAACCGACGCTGTTGCTCCTCAGCGAGGCGTAGTTGCTCGGTGATATCGCGAGAAATGATGAGCAATCCCGTGGCCTCGCCAGCGGGATCGCGGATCACTGAGATCATCTCTTCCCACAGAGTTCTGCGACCGGAAGGGCTAGTGTAGGGAGCGACAAACTTGCCAGCGCCCTTTTCGAGAGCCTCCTGCGCTGCGGCGCGCGCTTGCTGGTCGTGCGGCGACTCCCAGAAGTCGAAATACGACATACCTTTGGCTTTTTCCGGGTCGTCGACTTCGAGGCTGTAGCAGCCGCACTGATTGATGGATTGTAGTCGCCCATCGAGATCGAGCACCTTAATGCAGTCGGGACTGTTGGCGAGGATCTGACGGGTAAACAGCTGCGCGGCTTGCAGCGCGTGATGCACAGTTCGAGCGTCCGTCAAATCCACTAACGTGTTGACTGCGCCGATTACGGCGCCGCTGTCGTCGTGCAAGGGCCGGGGGTTTACGACGACGTTGCGGCGCACGCCGTCTGGGCGTTCGATGACGAGTTCGACATTGCGAAGCATGCGGTTCTGCTTGAGGCATAGCGCCATCGGGCATGCGTCGAGTGGAACAGGCTCACCCTCGGGTGTGAAAAGCTTCCAAGCGCCGCACCACTGCGTCACCCCGAGCTCGGCACGGCGGCCCCAAAGAGCGCAGGCGTCGTCGTTGAAGGAGAGGATGCGGCCCGTGGCGTCCACCGTGAGCCTGTCCGCCGCGTCGTCGTCG
>CALBSY010000269.1 GCA_937967725.1 uncultured Alphaproteobacteria bacterium
AAAAGAAAAGCGCGCACACGCCATCGGTCTATCCATCCTGTCCGGCTCGCACCTCGACCTCGTTCAAGAGGTGGTGCGGATCATGCGGACTGAGGGTTTGGACAACGTGCCGCTCATCGTTGGCGGCATCATCCCGCCGGCCGACGCGTTGGCGCTGAAGCAGATGGGCGTGGCCGGCGTTTACACGCCGAAGGACTTCAAGATCACCGGCATTATGGGCGATGTCGTGAAACTGGTGGCCGCGAAAGCATGAGCCCGCGCGACATCGATCTGGCCACTATCCGAACCTGGCCGGCGTCGGCGACCGAAGAACGCAATGGTTGGTTCTATCTCGCCGCCGGCGGCGTTACCGGCCGGGTCAACGCCGCGTGGCCGCTCAACTGGGCTGGCGACGACATCGACGCCGCTATCGGCGACGTTGAGGCTTGGTACGCCGCGCGCAAGCTGCCGCCGCGCTTCAAGCTCACGGACAACGCCTTTGCGCCGAGCGATCTGCCGCACGCGCTGACGCAGCGCGGCTACGAACCGGTGATGCCAACGCTGATCATGACTGCACCGCTCACGCCGCGCCCCGCACCTGAGGGCGTGACACTGCACCCGGAATTACCCGCCGTGTTCGACGCCACCATACGCGAAACCTCGAAGGACGACGCCGAATACGACGAACGGCTCAGCATCGCGCGGCGCGCGCCGCAGCCCGCCGCTTTCGCCACGATCGAACGGAACGCCGGCGTCGTGTCCATCGGCATGAGCGCGGCGACGGGCAAGTACGCCGGCGTCTTCCTGATGCGCACCCGCCCGGAGGCGCGCCGCCAAGGGCACGCACAGCGCATTTTGCGCGCGTTGCTGTCACGCGCCGCGGACTGGGGCGTGCGCACGGCGTTTCTGCAAGTCGAGGCGGACAATGCGCCAGCGGTGGCGCTCTACGAGCGCGAAGGCTTCTCTACGCTCTCGACCTACCGCTTCTGGCGCAAGCGCTAGGCGCTCGGCTGATCGATCGGCCGAGGCTGCCATAACTCGATCTTGCGCCCTTCCAGATCGATGATGTGCGCGAAGCGGCCGTTGAACTCATCCGGAAACGTCTTCACCGGCTCGACGCCGTGCTCCTTGCAGCGCGCCAGTACGCCGTCGATGTCGTCGACGACAAGGTTGATCATGTAGTCGCGGGTCGACGGCGCCATGTAGTCGGCGTCCTTCATCGGGCTGACCACGGTTCCAGAGCCTGCATGCGCGGCGAAAGGCCCTGAGGGAAACCAGGCGCCGCCCCCATCGAAGAATTCAATCCCGAGGACGCGCGCGTACCATTCGCGCAGCACGTCGGGATTGTCGGTTCGAAAGAACACGCCGCCGACGCCCAGCACCTTCGCCATTTCGCCCTCCTCCGGTTCAGCACTGATGCTCGGCTGGGACCGCATCCACCGGCTTGCCCTCCGCGATCATCGTGATGCGCGACAGGAAGTAACCCCAACCGAACGGATAATCGCTGATATCTACCGCGCGCACGAAACCGTCATGAACGAAATTGACTCGCGTGCCCTCGCCCTCCGGCGCCAACACCCAGAGCACGCGCTGATCCGGCACGCTCTTGTCGCCGCGCCAGTCCGGCCATGACACCGCGAGCCGCTCGTTCTCGACATATTCGAGAATTTTCATCGGCTTGCTTTCGACCTGCTTACCGTCCTTCTCGTAGCTCATCTTCAGATGCCAGTCGCCGCCTTCGCGCGGATCGACCGCCGCGGGCACGCCGAACCATTGCTGGATTTTCTCCGGATCGATCAGGGTGCGGAATACGGCGCTGGGCGGCGCGTCGATATAGATCGAGAGCTCGATCTTGGCGTTGTCGCTCGAATAATCCGGCAACAGCTTGCCTTTGCCGCCAGCGAGATGTGCGGAGAGATTGCCCCATTGGATGCGCCAATGATCATCGATCATTTCCTTGGCGCGGCCGATTGCCGGCGCCTCCTTAAAATTGTGCGATCCCCTTACGACACAGCCATCGGCGTTGTCCGCGTCGCCTTCGATCGCGAAGCTCACTTCGCTGTCGCGATCGTGAATGCGCCAGGAGTATGAGAGAGCTTGGCTTGGCGCAAATTTGGTGATTTTGCCCGTTGCGGCGCCACGCGTAGGCGCGCCGTAGGTGTGCTTGCCCCAAAACCGATAGGCGCCGCCCAACTCCGGCTCGACCTCTGCGTGCTCGGCGAACCATTGCGTGAGTTCGCTAGCGTCGGTGAGCGCCGCGAACACACGCGCCGGGCGCGCCATGACCTTCCACGTAAACTCGTGCTTCAACTCACTCATGGCTCACCCTTCTTCTTGCGTTTGGTTTTGGCTTCGTCCTCGACGACGCGTTTCAGATCGACCAACCGCGCGCTCCAGAACATCCGGTACGGCGCGAGCCACTGATCCACGGCCTGCAGCGCGCCCGGATCGAGCGAATAGAAGCGTTGCGTTGCTGCGCGCCGCTCTCGCAGCAGCCCGGCCTGGCGCAAGACCCGCACGTGCTTGGCGATAGCCGGGCGGCTGACGGGAAAGCGCCGCGCGATATCCCCAGCCGACAGCTCGCGCTGCCGCACCAAATCGAGGATCGCCCGCCGCGTAGGGTCGGCGATAGCGCCGAAGGCGCTGTCGGTCCGGGCGCGGGTTTTTGTAACCATATGGTTACGCCTAGCGCGAGGAACCTCGCCTGGCAAGCCCGGCATGGGCTTTAGCGGGCGGCGGCGAGCGAACGCACCAGGCGCGTCATGGCGCTGGCGGCGATCAGCGGCGCAATGAACGGCACGACGGAGCAAGCAAGGCCAGTGAGAAAAACCGCAAAGCGATTGCGCCGCCTAAGCTTCAGCGCGTCTCGCCACGGCATGGCGCGCATGCCGGCGAGCATCGCATATTCGCGGCCCATCAAATAGCCGTTGAGCGTGTAGAACACGACCGCATTGACGCCCGGAATGAGATAGAGCGGCGCGAACAGCAGATTAAGCAGCAGCGCCGGAATGGCGATGCGTACGCCGTTGGCGACGCCGCCGAGCAGCGAGACCTTGCGCGCCGCCGGCGCACCGATCGCTTTCTCAACGCGCTCGGCGGCAACGTCGAACAACAAGCCGCCGACGAACATCGACACAGCCGGTGAAAGCGCGATCGCCAGCACCACGGCGCCGGCGCCCAGCACGAACTGCGCGACATCGAAGGCGAAACCGAGCAAACCCTCGCCTTCGGGAATGAGCGGCACAAGGTAGCGGATCGCGCCAACGATCGCCCCGCCGGTAATGACGCCCGCCAGCACCAGGTTGAGCAGCGCCAGCAACGTCAGCCGGCCGAACACGACATCCCTAAGCGCGTTAGCGATTGCCTGAATGGCGTGGCCCATGTCCGCTCCTAGCTACGCGCGCGTTGCACCGCGTAGATGCCCGCGAGAATGAGCGCAGCGCCCGCGAACGCAAGCGGCCCCAACGCTTCACCGAACAGCATCCACGACAGCGCCGCCGCCGCTAGCGGCTGTGTCCACAGCAGGACGGTGGATACAACGAGCGGCAAACGCGCAACGCCGTAGGCGATTAGCCCTTGCCCGCCGACCTGCACCACAATCCCAAGCGCTATAACCAGGGCCCAGCCAAACAATGTTTGCGGCAGCATCGTTTCATGCAGCGTCACCGCAAGCGCTGCGGAGATGGCGGCGGCCACCAACGTCACCCAGAACATCACCGCGCCGAGGCTCACAGCGCTGCCCAACCCGCGCAGGATCATGAAGTAACCGGCGTAGAAAAGCGCGCCGGTCAGCGCGAAACTGTCGCCGAGAAAGCCATGCGGCGCACCCAACGCCGGCACGAACCCGCCCTGGGCGGCCGGCAACCACAGGGCGGTCGGACCAACGAACGAGCCAGAACCGCAGCGAAGGCAGGGAGAGCTCAGG
>CALBSY010000270.1 GCA_937967725.1 uncultured Alphaproteobacteria bacterium
CGTCCGATCGCGCCTATCAAAGCGTGCTGGCGTCGATGACGCACATTCCCGCCGCCCGGCGCCGCACGTGGCTCTATTACAAACTCTGGCCCAATGTGGCGTTCGACATCTATCCGGATCAGGTCGATTTCATGCAATTCATCCCGGTCTCGCCCACCGAAACCATGATCCGCGAGATCGCCTACGTCCAGCCTGAGCAGAGCCGCGAATTGAACGCCGCGCGCTACCTCAACTGGCGCATCAACCGCCAAGTCAACGCTGAGGATACAACGCTCATCCAGGGCGTGCAGGACGGCATGGCCTCATCCAGTTACACCAGCGGGCCGCTTTCGCCGAAAGAAGTGTGCCTCATCTCCTTCGCCAGGCGGCTGCGCGCGCTGATTCCGGAGGCAAACCTGGAACGCGCCCCGAACTGAGCGGCGGGGCGAGGTTGGAGCGGGGCGCGCATCGCGCTAAGAGTCGCGGCCATGAACAAGCACGATCCAAGCGGGCCCGAGGCGAAGGTCCATTACGGCGACAATGAGATCACCATCCTGCGCCAGGGCCTGTTCGTGCGCTGTGCGGTGACAGGTGAGAAGATACCGCTCGACGAGCTGCGCTACTGGAACGTGGACTTGCAGGAGGCCTATCGCGGGCCGGAAGAGGCGACCAAGCGCTGGAAACAGCTGCAAGCGGAGAAGCGCACGTGAGAGTGGCGGCCGGACTGATCGCATTGGTGTTGGCGGCGTGCGCGGCGGGCGAGTCCCCGGCGCAGCCGGAAACGCCAGCGGCCGATGCGCCCGCCGCTGCGCAGCCGGAGGCGGTGCTGGTTGCGGATCCAGAGCCGGCGGTTATTTCCCCGGCGCCGACAACCCTTACGCTCAATTGCGCCGGCGCGTTCACGCAAGGCGGCGTCGCGCTCTGCCGTACGCTTCCGGGTGCGCAGATCGCGGTGGATGGCGTCGCCAGCGGCCAAGCCGACGCGCAGGGCTGGGCCGTCATCGGCTTCACGCGCGAGCACGGCGCGACTGGCCGCGTGACCGCCAGCGCGCAAGGCGCAAGCGTTGCGCAGGTGTACGATATCGCCGCGCGGGAGTTCGATATTCAGCGCGTCGACGGACTGCCGCCGCAGACGGTCACGCCCACCGATCCCGCAGTGCTTGAACGCATCCGCCGCGAAGCGGCGCTGAAACGCGAAGGCTGGGACAGCTACGCCGAAATCGAAGGCTGGCTAGACGGCTTCATTCTGCCCGTCGAGGGCGGACGCGTGTCCGGGCGCTGGGGCAATCAGCGCGTGCTCAACGGCGTGCCGGCCACGCCGCACTTCGGTTACGACATCGCCGTGCCCGCTGGCACGCCGATCCGCGCACCGGCGGCAGGCGTCGTGACGCTGGCGCAACCCGACATGCATTACGAGGGCGGGCTCGTGTTCATCGATCACGGCCAGAACCTGATTACGATGTATCTGCATATGAGCCGCCTGGACGTGGCCGTCGGCGACACGGTTGAGCAGGGCCAAGTGATCGGCGCGGTGGGCTCGAGCGGGCGCGCCACCGGCCCGCATCTTTGCTGGCGCATGAAATGGCGCGACCGCCAACTCGATCCGAGCGTGGCGATCGACGGTCTGGCGCGCGCGCGAGCTGAGTTACTTGCGGCGAACTAGCGGCAAATGTTTGAGATTGGGATGCTCGCGGGATGGCTCATGTTGTGGGGCCAGCCACGCTGGAGCGCTCTAAACAAGGGTGGGATTGTCCTCGTTCTCGCGCTAGCGCCCATGGTGCTGCTGGTTTGGTTTCTGACGCCAGATTTCCGTAGGATGGCGCTTATTTGGTCAGTCGCATACGTGTTGATCTTCCTAGGCATCGGCGCGTTGACGATCTTGTGGCGGATTCGTAGCGAGTCGGCTCTTGCGCGTCATGCTGGCGACGCAACTGGCGCGTGGGCGCCAACAGTGTGGAAGGTTCTACCAGTTGTAGCGAAGTGGAGCGCTGGTCTCGCCCTATTTAGCGCGGTTCTAGTAGCCAGCGTCGCGCTCGTCTCCGGACACTTCAATCTGCGGATGGCGATTGTGAGCGCTTTGCTTGGTATCTTGCCGATTGTGCCTGCTCTGTACGCGGCATGCATAGTCAGCGCTGCCGATCTTTTGACTGCGCCAACCCGGCAATCTGACTAGCGCGCCACCACGTGCGCGACCAGGATGACTGCGGATTCGTCGCCGTCGTTGCGCCAGCTGTGCGCGGTGGCCTCATCCTCGATAGCGACGTCGCCGGCGCGGTAGAGCAGCGGATCGAGGCAGGTGTTGCGCAGCTCGGTCATCTCACCGGAGACGATCAGCGCCATGCCCTGCACGGCGCGGTGATCGTGCCAGGCGATGACGCCGCCGGGTTGGACCACGATGCGGCGCAGCCGCACCGCGCGCGTAGGGTCGCTGGCCAGCGGCGTTAGCGCCACGTCTTGACCCGTGACGCCTTGCTGTGCGCCGAAGCCTTCACTTTGCTCATTGTCCTGGCGACGGTCCGCTGGGCACTCGCGCACACGTGCGGCATGGATCGCCGCCAAGGCTGCGTCGTGTCGCGTGTGATCTTCGACACTGACGGAGACACAGGCCGACAGCGTCAACGCCGAAAACACGAAAGCTGATCGATGCATATCGCCCCCTACATTACTCCGGCTTTGCGCCACGCTTCCTTTGGCCAGCGGCGGTGCGCCCAGAACCATTGCGCCGGTGCT
>CALBSY010000271.1 GCA_937967725.1 uncultured Alphaproteobacteria bacterium
TGGTCCGCTCGTCGAGCACCAACAAACTCGCAGGTCGAACGAGCGCGACCGCGAGGGCGAGCCGGTTCCTCTCGCCGCCAGAAAGAGCCGAGATGGGCTGGCGCAACTGCGCGTGCGAGAACAGGAAGTCGCCAGCGTAGGCGGCGATGTGGCGCGGGCGCCCATGCACCATAACTTGATCGCCGCCTAGCGGCGCAAGCGCATCCCAAACCGTGTTATCCGGATTGAGGATGGCGCGGGTTTGATCGACATATGCGATTTCAACGTTGGCGCCGAGGCGAACATCGCCTGCATCGGGCGCGCTTCGCTTCAGCAAGAGTTCAATCAGAGTTGTTTTGCCGGCGCCGTTGGGACCGACGATGCCGATACGGTCGCCACGAACAAGGCGTAACGACAAGCCGGATATGATCGGCGTGTCGCCTATGCTCTTCGTGATATGCTTGGCCTCAATTACCAGCTTGGCAGATTCGGCGCCGCGCTCGGCCTGTAGCGCAGCGCGGGGCGCCGACCCTAGCGCCTTGCGTTCGCGCCTTTCCGCGCGCATTGCTTCAAGCTTGCGCCGGCGCCCTTCATTGCGGGCCCGGCGAGCGGTGACGCCGCGGCGCAGCCAATGCTCTTCGGCTTTCAGATATGTCTCGAGCCGAGCCGCAGCGTTCGCTTCCTCAGTCTCGATGCGTTGGGCCCAGCCTTCGAAGGCGGCAAAACCTTCATCGAGCTTCAGCACGCGGCGTTGACGCAGCCAAAGTGTTGATGTGGTGACCCGCTCCAAGAAGCGCCGATCGTGGCTGACAATTAGGCAAGCGCCGTTGAAGGTGTTGATTCGGCGTTCGAGCTGCTCGATGGCATTGATGTCGAGATGGTTGGTTGGTTCGTCGAGCAATAAAATATCAGGTTCAGCGGCAAATGCGCGGGCTAGCGCGGCGCGCCGCATTTCACCGCCTGAGAGCGCACCGACGCTCCGCTGTGGATCGAGCCCGAGCGCAGTGAGTTCGGCGTCCGCGGCGTACGCCGGCGCCGCGGCTTGGATGTCGCCGGCGCGCGCAAGCGGGGCCACAGCGTAGTCCCGCAGGGTCGCGAAGCCGTCGAGGTCGGGGTGTTGGCGCGCCAGCGCGATCGTTGAGCCTGACGCGTAGGCGATTTCTCCAGCGTCAGGTTCAGCAAGCCCCGCGAGCATGCGCATAAGCGTCGACTTGCCGGCGCCGTTAGCGCCGATCAGCGCAGCGCGTTCTCCCTTGCGCAGCACAAATTCGACATTGTCGAACAGCGGAGCGCCGCCAAGCGACAGGCGCAATCCCTTAACGTGCGCGAGCGCAGGTCCCAAAGCCATCGGCTCTTCTCTTACTGGAAGATGTTGCGCAGCGTCTCGGAGAAGCTGTCGTCACCGCCGGGATCGCCAAATGCGCTGGCAAGCTCATCGAAGAAACTGGCCATTTCCACTTCGCGTGGCGAGCGGACCGGCTGCTCGTATCCAGGCAGCGGATGTTCCTCGACGCCTTGGTGCGCGACGCGCATGGCGTCCGCCCAGATCTGCGCCGGGATAGTGCCGCCGGTCGTACGGCCCATGGAAGTAAAGTCGTCGTGGCCGACCCAGGCGCCGGCCGCGAAGTCGGCGGTATAGCCGACGAACCAAGCGTCGCGCCAATCCGAGCTGGTGCCAGTCTTACCGGCCACGTTGCGCTCGCCCAGGCGTGCGCCCGTCCCGGTGCCGCGCAGTACTACAGCGCCCATCATGCTGTTCATGCGCTCGACGACGTCTTGATCCAGCACGCGCGGGCCCTCGTAGGGCGGGCGGCGGTAGAGCTCTTGGCCTGCGGAGTTCGACACGGAGGCGACGATGTGCGGATCGATGCGCCTGCCGTCGTTCATGTAAACCGCAAACGCGGAAGTCATGTCCCAAAGCGAGGTCTCGATCGAGCCTAAAGCGATTGAGGGCGGCACGAACTGGTTGCGTTCCGGCATGCTTGATATGCCCAGCCTGCGGGCGACGTCAGCCACGCGGCGAGGGCCGACCTCATTAGCGACCGAAGCAGCCACTGTGTTGATGGAGAGCGCGAATGCGGTGCGCATCGTAACTGCGCCACGATACCCGTCGTCATAATTGCGCGGCCGCCAGCCATCGATGACGACCGGTTCGTCATAGTATACGTCTTCCGTGTCGCGCCCTGCCTCAAGCGCGGCAGTATAAACGAACGTCTTGAATGCGGAGCCAGGTTGGCGGCGTGCTTGCGTGACGCGGTTAAACTGAGACTCGCCGTAATCTGTGCCGCCTACGAGCGCGATCACCGCGCCTTGCCGGTCCACGGCCATGAACGAAGCTTGCAACGGGCGGCGGCCGAACGCGCGGTTGCCGAGCCGGCGGCGGATCGAATTGGCCGCGGCTTCCTGTACGTCGCGGTTGATCGTCATCTGGATGACGAGGTCAGGCGTCTGGCTGCCGACGGCGGCGCGCGCCTGCTCGACGGCGAGATCGAAGGCGTAGCCCATCGCGCGTTCGGTGTTCGGACGCTCGACCACGCGAATCTCTTCCGCGCGCGCTTCGTCGCGTTGCTCCGGGGTGATGAAACCGGCTTCAACCATGGCCTCCAGCACGAGATGCTGGCGTTCGGTGGCGCGTTCCATGCTCTCGGTCGGCGCAGAGCGGGAAGGCGCCTTGGGCAGGCCGGCGAGCATCGCCGCCTCCGCCAGCGTCAGCTCGGCAGCGGACTTGCCAAAAAAGCGGCGCGCGGCTGCGTCGACGCCGTAGGCCTGATCGCCGAGATAAACGCGGTTCAAATAGAGTTCGAGAATCTCGTCTTTCGACAGACGCCGTTCGATCCGCGAGGCGAGCACCATTTCGCGCAGTTTGCGGTTGATGGTTTGCGATGGATTGAGAAAGAGGTTGCGCGCCAACTGCTGAGTGATCGTCGAGCCGCCCTGCACGGTTTCGCCGGCGCGCACGTTGGCGATGAGTGCGCGCAGCACGGCCATACGGTCGACGCCCTCATGTTGGTAGAAGCGCCGGTCCTCGATGGCGAGAAATGCTTGCGGCACATAGTCGGGGATTTCGCCCAGACGCGCGCGGCGTCCGTAATAAGGCCCGCGTACGCCGATGATTTCGCCTTCGTTGTCTAAGAACAGCACCGATTGCTGCCGGTTGAGCGCCCACAGCGCGTCGGCGTCCGGCACGCGAGGCAAGCCCCAATAGATCCAAAGCCAGAGCGCAAGCACGCAAACCAGCACCACGCCTGCGGTCGCGCTGGCGACGGTGCGCCAGGTGATGCGGCGCTCGCTCAGCATCTGGTTCAGGTGCTGCTGCGCAGCGGCGGCGCGCAACCGCGCCCAATCCACGCTGCGGCGAAAGTCTGGCCCGTTGTCGTTCGGCAAGAAGGTTCTCCGGCGCGGTGTGTCCAATAGAGGTATGGCCGAATTCTGGCCAGGGGGAACGCGGATAGCAGCCCTCTGTATCCATGCTTTCGAGCAAAGAAGCGCCGGATTTCGCTCACTTTCGCAAAAATCAATCCGACCGGACCGGTTCAGCGGTAGCATTTCGGCACGGTCGGGATGGCAGGTGGAGAGAGCGAGGGTTCAGATGGATCGCGGAGCGGGGCTGCGGCGGCTGCGAGACGATGCGCACGCAGCGCTGGCGGCCGGCGATGCGCCGGACGCAAAAAGGCGGGCCAAGGCGGTGAGCGCGCTGGTGCGGGCCGAGTGTGAGCTGGCGTACGTCAGCGCTCAGCTCGCGTCGGCGGAGGAAGATGAAGGGGCGGTTCGCGCGGAAATCCGAAGCGGCATCGCTCGTTGCGGCAGATCGGTGTGGCGATCCTCCTGCGGTATTGGAGCGGCTCGCGCGCGAGACATTGGACGGATGACTGGCGATCTTGGCGCCGTGGCCATCAGCTCACGCCGAAGCGGGCGCGCCACCGCACTGCGTTTGCGGCGCTGGAAGACCAAAGATGTGCGGCTTTGGCGCGGATGGCTTCTCCGGAAGTCCGGACCGGCTCGATGCGCTGGTGTGGGCTTTGACGGATTTACTGATGGGCGGCGGCGGGCCGCGCATGCAGATGCACTAACGGAAAGACCTGATGCTCGATTGGTTGAAGAAGCTGCGCTTCCCGCGAGGCGCGGAGCGAAAGCTGCTCGCGTGGCATGCACTCGGGCGCCCGGCTTGGTCGCCGCGCGACCCGGGAGTATTCGCGCGCGAAGGGTATGCGCGTAACGCTATTGCTTATCGCTGTGTGCGCATGATCGCGGAAGCGGCGGCGAGTGCGCCGCTGAAGGTCGGTCCCGCGGATCATCCGCTGGCGCGATTGCTGGTGCGCCCCAACCCGGAGCAAACCGGCGTCGAATTGCTGGAAGCATTCTACGGGCATCTACAGGTTTCGGGAAACTCGTACCTCGAGGTTGCCAGTATCGACGAGGCTGCGCCATCCGAGCTCTATGTTTTACGTCCCGACCGGATGAGTGTGCTCCCTGGGGCCGACGGCTGGCCCGTCGGTTGGGAGCATCGCGTCGGCGCCAATGTGCGCCGCTTTGAGCGCGACCCTTGGAGCGCCGACGCGCCGATCCTGCATGTGAAGCTCTTTCATCCCGCCGACGATTGGTACGGGCTGTCGCCGATGGAGGCCGCGGCATTCTCAATCGACATCCACAACGCAGGCGGGGCTTGGAACAAGGCGTTGATCGACAATGCGGCGCGCCCGTCCGGCGCGCTTGTGTTCACTGGCGCCGGCGGCGCCGACCGGTTGAGCGAAGAGCAATTTCAGCGGCTCAAGCGGGAACTTGAAGACATGCACGTCGGTGCGGCGAATGCAGGACGCCCGATGCTGCTCGAAGGAGGGTTGGAGTGGCGGCCGATGTCGCTGTCTCCATCCGACATGGATTTCATAGACGCACGCCACGCAGCGGCGCGCGATATCGCACTGGCGTTTGGGGTGCCGCCGATGATCTTGGGGATCCCAGGCGACAACACCTATTCGAACTACCGTGAAGCGAACCTTGCATTCTGGCGCCAGACTGCGTTGCCGCTCGCGCAGAAGGCCGCGCGAGCGATCGAAGCGTGGATCGGCGATCGTTGGCCGCAGGCGGGGCCTGCTGCGGTAAGCGTCGACGTGGACGCTGTGCCGGCGCTGACGATCGAGCGCGAAGCGCTATGGGCGCGGTTGAGCGCCGCAGATTTCTTGCGCGAAGAGGAGAAGCGCCGCCTGGCCGGCGTCGAAGCGCCGGAGCGCGCGCAATGAAGATTGATCCGCGCATCACGCTGGCGCTGATTGTGGCGCTGTTTCTTGAAACTGCAGGTGGCCTGATCTGGGCCGGTCGTGCGGCGGCGCGCCTCGATGAAGTCGAGCGCGCGGTCGCGATGCAGCCGGAAGTGGCCGAGCGCTTGGCGCGACTGGAGGAGCAGATCGCTGACGCGCGGCGCTCGCTGGCGCGGATTGAGCGGCGCCTGGACGAAGAATGATCGTCGAAGGCTACGCGGCGCTGTTCGGCGTCGCCGACCAGATGCGCGACATCGTGCGCGCGGGCGCGTTCGCTGCGAGCCTAGCGCGCCGCCGCGGCTCCTTGCCGATGCTGGTGGAACACGAACCCGGGCTTACCGCTGGGGCTTGGACCGAGGTGCGCGAGGATGCGCGCGGCCTCTGGCTGCGCGGCGAGATCAGCGACGCGATGCCGGGCGCGGCCCGCGCAAGGCGCATGATCGCGCGCGGCGTCGATGGGTTGTCAATCGGCTTCGTGCCGGTGGTGGCGCACCGCCATGGCCAGGACCGGGTGCTGATCGAGATTGAGCTTCTGGAAGTGTCGATTGTGACGCATCCGATGCAGCCGCAGGCGCGGCTGACGCTTGCGCGAGCGTTCCCCCGCGCTGCTTGAAGGAGAAAATGGTGAGGAAAGAAACCAAGGCCGCGCCGGCTGGCGGCGCCGACGCGTTGATGCGCGCGTTCGAGGAGTTCAAAAGCGCGAACGACGCTCGCTTAGCCGCGCTGGAGCGCAAGCGTGGCGACGTCCTGTTGGAGGAGAAGGTTGATCGGATTGACCGGGCGCTCGCCGAACAGAAATCGCTGATCGAACGCGCTGCACTGGCCGGGCGCCGCCCAGGGCTTGGTGCGGATCCTGTAGCTTCCGAGCACAAATCGGCGTGGCATGCCTATTTGCGGCGCGGCGATATTTCGGCGTTGACTCAGTTCGAGTCGAAGGCGCTCTCCGTTGTCGGTGATCCGACGCCGGGCGGGCAAGACGGTGGTTATGTCGCACCGCCCGAACTCGATCGCATGATCGAAACGCGGCTACGCCAGGTTTCGCCGTTGCGTGACATAGCGACTGTGCGCACGACCGGAGCGAACGTGTTCAAGAAGCCGATTAGCCTGACTGCGGCAGGAACCGGTTGGGTGGCCGAAACCGGGGCGCGCACGCAAACGGATTCACCGATGCTGGCGCTGATGGAATTCCCGACCGCCGAACTCTACGCCAATCTCGCGGCGACGCAGACCTTGCTCGACGATAGTTTTGTCAATCTGGAGGAATGGATCGCGAGCGAGGTGGAGGAGGCCTTCGCGGGCCAGGAGCGCGCCGCGTTCGTCAACGGAGATGGCGACAGCAAACCGCGCGGTTTTCTCGACTATGACCTCGTTGCGGAGGCGAGTCATGCGTGGGGCGAGATCGGCTACATCGCCACGGGCGTTGACGGAGGTTTCGCGGCAAGTGATCCGGTCGATGACCTGATTGACTTGATTTATACGCCGAAACCGCAATTCCGGCAGAACGCGCGCTTCGTCATGAACCGCAAGACCGTTTCTGCGGTGCGCAAGCTCAAGGACGGAGACGATCGCTACATTTGGGAGCCGAATGAGGCGGGCGGCTCGACGCTGCTGGGTTATGCCGTCACCGAGATCGAGGACATGCCCGATATTGCCTCCGACGCGCCTGCCATTGCGTTTGGCGATTTCGCGCGCGGCTATCTTATCGTCGACCGCGCCGGCGTGCGCGTGTTGCGCGATCCGTACTCTGCCAAACCTTACGTGCTGTTCTACGTGACCAAGCGCGTCGGGGGCGGAGTTCAGAACTTCGACGCGATCAAGGCGCTCAAGTTCGGCGTCAGCTGATCCATGACCCTCACGGTTGTAACGCCACCCGCCAGCGAGCCGGTCTCGCTGGCGGAGACGAAGCTGTTTCTGCGCCTCGACCATGACGTGGAGGATGCGCTCATCGCCATTTTGATCGCCGCCGCGCGCGAAGCGGTAGAGGCCGGCATCGGGCGTGCGTTGATCACGCGGCGTGTGCGCGAAAGCCTCGACATCTGGCGGCGTGAAGCGGCCAGCGGCGCAGTTTTGGGGCTTGGTCCAGTCACCAGCGTCGTGGCCGTGCGGCTTCTGGCTGATAATGGCGCGCAAAGCGTAATTGACGCCGAACGCTATCGCCTCGAAAGCCATCGTGATCGGCCGCGCCTCGTGTTCCCGGCGGGGTTCCCGGCCACACTGCGGTCCGCTGGCGGTATCGAGATCGAATACGATGCCGGCTATGCGGACGAAGCGGCGGATCTGCCAGTCGCGTTACGCTTGGCGACGCTTCAGATTGTGGCTTCGCTTTATGAGTTGCGCCAAGGCGAGCGCGGCATTCCGGAGGCGGCGCGGGCGCTGATGCGGCCATTCGCGCCGGCGCGCCTATGACAGCGCCGCCGGGCGATGACGCTGTTGGCGCCATGCGCGCACGCGTGACGTTGCAAAGGCCCACGCGCGTCGCGGACGAACTTGGCGGCGCCGCGATTGTGTGGAGCGACGAAGGCGAGGTCTGGGCGGCAGTTGACGCCGTTGGAGTCGGCGAGAGGGCATCGTTCGACACGGCGGCGTCCGTCGCCTCCTACCGGCTGGCGATCCGCCGCCGCGACGGCGTCCGCGCCGGTTGGCGGGTGCTTTGGGGTTCGCGCCTGTTGCGCATCGCTGGCGTTCGCGACTTGGGCGGCGCGCGCATCGAACTTTTTTGTGAGGAGGAGAGCCGGTGAGCGCCGATATCGCGCTCGTCTCCGCCATACGTGCGGCGGCGGCAGGTGATATAAACGTTCAAGCGCTGCTAGGTGATCCGGCGCGCGTTTATGACGATCCGCCACCTGACGCGCTGTTTCCCTATGTGACACTTGGGCGTGTCGAGAGCCGGCCTGCGGAGGCGAGCGCCGGCGAGGCGATGGAGCACGCCGTCACACTGCATGCTTGGTCGCGCTACGGCGGCCGTGCAGAGGCATTGGATGTGCTCGGGGCGCTGCGGGGCGCCTTGCACAACGCCGCGCTCAGTGTCGAAGGGCGGCGCCTGGTTCTTCTGTTTGCGCAGTTCGCCGATGTGTTTCGCTCCGGCGACGCACGAACGACGCACGGCGTCTTGCGCCTCAGAGCTATCACCGAACCCGAATAGGAGCCCTTATGGCAGGCCAGAAAGGACGCGACGTCCTGATCAAGATTGGCGACGGCGGTTCGCCCGAAGCGTTTGCCACCGTCATCCGCGCCAAAACCATCTCGCTCAATGCGCGCACCGTCGATGGCACGAGCGGCGACAGTCCAGAAGCGTGGCGCGAACTGATCGCGGGCGCCGGTGTGAAATCCGCCAGCGTGAGCGGCGCCGGCGTCTTCAAAGATGCGGCGTCCGACGCCGCCATCCAGCAATGTTTCTTCGGACAAACGGCGCGCACGTTCCAACTGGTCGTCCCAGACTTTGGCGTGCTCGAGGGGCCGTTCCTGGTCGAAGCGCTCGACTATTCAGGCGATCATGACGGCGAAGCCGCGTTTGCGATCACGCTGGCTTCGGCGGGCGTTCTGACCTTCACGGCGCTCTGATGCGCGAACCGGTCAACCGCGCGCGCGGCGAAGTCCTGCTGGAAGTGGACGGCGAGCCGCGCCGGCTCTGTGTCACGCTCGGCGCGTTGGCGGAGCTGGAGGCGGCGTTTGATGTTGGTTCACTAGCCGAGCTGGGGGAGCGCCTGGCGCACTTGACTGCCTCGGATCTGATCATTGTGCTCGCTGCATTGCTCTCCGGTGACGCGCCGGTGAGCGCCGCCGACCTTTGCCGCGCGCGCATCGATCCGAAGGCCGCGGCGACGGCGGTGGCGGACGCATTCCGGCTGGCGTTCGATGATTGAGCGTACGCCTTGGGCGGCGATGCTAGCGCTCGCCGCCGCGATGCGCGTGGCGCCGCGCCGGTTCGGGCGGCTTGGCCTCAAGGAATGGCGCGCACTGGTTGCACCGCAACCGGCAGCCACGCTCGACCGCATGACGGTCGAA
>CALBSY010000272.1 GCA_937967725.1 uncultured Alphaproteobacteria bacterium
CGCTCTTCGCCGAACGGACGTTCGTATTCGATCCTGGCGTTGGTGTTGAACTGGTCGAATGCGTTGCTTGCCAGAACCTGGCTTGGCGCGCCTAGAGCCGGCGTGAGATTGAACGTCTGGTCAAACTCGACGCCATGGCTTTGAATCATGCCGATGAGCTTCAGCAGCTCGCGCTCACGCTCGCCATCTTGTTGCAGTTCGAAATTGAGCTGGTCGTTGCGGAATTGAACTTCATTCAGGTTCGATTGTGTGGAGGACGGCGCGCCGTTCGTGGTTGTCTCGGTGTCGCGCCGAATGTCGTTGCCGCCGCGCACATTGTCGTAGGAAAGCGTGATGCGGCGGCGCTCGTTGGGGCGGTAGCCGAGCTGAAGCCGGCTGAGGTAACGGCCGCCAAACTCGACCTGCTGATCGCCCTGTTCAAGCATTCGATCGCCTGAGCTGAAAATTTCGCGCGCGCGTTCGAAGTCCTGCGTTTGCTGACCGCCCCAGAACCCGGCGCTGCCGCTTAGTGACCACGGACCACGCGACCAGCTCGGCGAGATGCCGGCGTGATAGCTGCCCAGCGTATCGGCGCTGGCCTGGATGGAGCCATTCAGGCCGGCGTTCACGCGTTGGCGCGTGATGATATTGATGATGCCGCCCGATGCCGCCGCCGAGTATTGCGCTCCGGGATTGGTGATTACTTCGATGCGTTCAACCTCGGCGCCGGTGATGCCGCGCAGCACTTGCTCCAGGCTTTGTCCGGGCACGGGCTGGCCATTGATCTGGATGGTGACGTTGTCCGCGCCCAAGAGCGTGATGGCGCCCGAGGGGGCGACGCTGACGGAGGGAATGCGGCCGAGCACGTCATACATGTTGCTCGATTGGGCCGCGGGATCTTCGCGCAGGGTGTAGGTGCGCCGGTCGATGCGCACCTGGTCCCCAGGGGCCAGAACGACGATGGCGTCCTCTTCCTCATCGGGTGCTTCGCCCGCTGTGGGCGGCGGGGGAGGCGACGGGGAAGGGCCTTGATGTTGCGCGTGCGCAACGCCGCCGGCGGCCAACAGAGCGGCAGACGCCGAAAAAAGAAACCGCTTCACCTGGAACCCCCGAATTTCGCCGACTGTGGAAAGGCCCGCGACTGGCGTCAACGACGGCGCGACATAGGCCGTTCGTCGACGCCGGAGGGTCTAATCGACGTTTGTTGCCGCCATGTTTCGGCCGTTCCGCGACACACAGATCTCGGCGCCGTCCAACTCATTCGAACGCGGGTTGCCCTAAGCTGCCCCGCATGCGAATCGGGCGGCCATCATGACAAATGCTGTTTCCTCCGCGCTGAAGCGCGTCAAACCCTCGGCTACCATGGCGATGAGCGCCAAGGCGCGCGCCTTGAAGGTGGCGGGCCGCGATTGCATCGCCTTGAGCCAAGGCGAGCCGGATTTCGACACGCCGGACAATATCAAGCAGGCGGCGATCCGCGCGATCAACGAGGGCAAGACCAAATACACCGATGTCGACGGCATTCCTGAACTGAAGGACGCCATCATCGGCAAGTTCAAGCGCGAGAACGGCCTCGACTACAAGCGCTCGCAGATCAACGTTTCGCCCGGCGGCAAGCCCGTGATCTTCAACGCGTTCATGGCGACGCTGAACCCAGGCGACGAAGTAATCATCCCGGCGCCCTATTGGGTCAGTTACCCCGATATCGTGCTGATGTGCGGCGCGACGCCGGTGACCGTGGAAACCCGTATCGAAGACGGCTTCAAGCTCGATCCGCGCACGCTGGCGAAAGCGATCACGCCGCATACTAAGTGGCTGCTGCTCAATTCGCCGTCCAATCCGTCGGGTGCGGCCTACACAGCCGATGAATTGCGCGCGATCGCGGCGGTGCTGATGGACTATCCGCAAGTCATGGTGCTGACGGACGACATGTACGAGCACCTGACCTATGGCGACTTCGAATTCAAAACCATGGCCGAGGTCGAGCCGCGTCTCTATGAACGCACGCTGACTATGAACGGGGTATCGAAGGCGTATTCGATGACGGGTTGGCGCATTGGTTATGCCGGTGGGCCCGAATGGTTGATCAAGGCGATGGCCAACGTGATGTGCCAAACCACCTCGAACCCATCGTCGATCTCGCAATGGGCTGCAGTCGAGGCGCTGAGCGGGCCGCAGGACTTCATTCCGAAGAACAAGAAGCTGTTCCAAGGCCGGCGCGACCTCGTGGTCTCGATGTTGAACCAGGCGCAAGGCGTGAACTGCCCGACGCCGGAGGGCGCGTTCTATGTCTATCCCTCAATCGCCAAGCTCATCGGCAAGACAGCGCCGTCCGGCAAGACGATCGACACCGACGAAGCGTTTGCGCTTGAGCTGCTGGAGTCGGAAGGCGTGGCGCTCGTCCATGGCGGCGCGTTCGGGCTCTCGCCGTGTTTCCGTATCTCATACGCGACATCGACAGAGTGCCTGGAAGACGCCTGCGCGCGTATCCAACGCTTTTGCGGAAGCTTGAATTAAGCGCGCCGCGCTTCGATGCGCCAGGCGCTTGCCGCGGCGCCGGGGGCGAACGCGACTTGCGTTGCGCTGAATCGAATGAGCTTCGCGGATTGGAACACCTCCGCAATGGCGCCGATCGCGTTCTGATCCAGCGCGGCTGCGAGCATCGACCGCATGCGTGCGTGGTAAGCGCTTAGCGACGCGTCCACGTGATCGACAAACGCCAAGGCTTCCGTTGGATCGTAGGCGAAACGCCGCGCGGCGAGAGCGGTGATTTCCTGCAGCGCGGAGCCGAGCATTGACCGCGCAGCCGAGTTTGGCGCGTTCTGAACGGCGCCGGCCGCGCGCCGCGCCGCATCTTGGAACGCCGTTTCGATTGCGCGTTCCTGAGGAGTGCGCGGAGCGGTTCGGCTTTCGAAGCTTGCTGCGAGAGCGGCGCGCGCGTACTTGCCCAGGCGGGACGCAGCATATTCATGGAGCATGCGTGCGTTCTCCGCGCACTCGCCATCGATGCCGCCGCCTTTTAAGTGGCAGATGGCGGAGAAAACGCCGTTCGCTTTCACGATGCGGGCAGCTTCCGCGAAAGCTTGCGCGCCGCCGTATTCGAGTCCGAACTGACTGACGACGATGTCCATGGCGCGATCGGCGAACGGAAGCCGCCCGGCCGTGGAGGCAACGCCAATCGTTCCGGGAAGTTTGCGCACGGCCGCGCGCACGCCAGCATGCGCTGCGTCAGTTGCGACCATTGTCACGCCCGGCGCGCTCAAAGAGGCCTTGGCGCACGCAAACACAGCGCCGTCGCCGCAGGCGATGTCCACGACGCATGTGTTCGGCTGTGCGTGCGCATCGAACAGCGCGCGCCAGTGGTTGGCGAGGAATGTGCGCTGCGCCGCGTCGCCGAGCGCACGTTCGCTGGTTCCGCCCGAGGCCCAATAATCCTGCCAATGATCCGCCGTCACGCTGGCAGCATAGGGCGCTAGTTCTCCAACGTGAACGTTAAACCGGCGCGCGCTTGCAGCCGTTCGATCAGCGGCGCGCCCATCGCCGCCGCCGGCGTCCAGATGCCGCCTGGGGTCGTCTCCCGCGATGTGTCGGCAAGGCAAAGCGCGGCTTCCGAGATCATTTTTGAGGTTGAGCCGTAGCCGGGATCCTTATCGCCGCGCACGGCGGCGCGGAGTGATGCGCCGTCCGCAGCCTCGCCTATGAACAACACGTCATAGCTACCGCTTTCACGCTGTTCCTTGCTTGGTCCTTCGCCAGGTTTGGGCAGCGCAAAGCGCCGCAGCAGCGCGCGGGTCGGCGGAAAGTTGAGCAGGCCATTCTGAAGCTTGGCTTGATTGGCCGCGGCGCGCGCCTGACCGCGACCAGTTTCGCCCTCGAACAATTGCATCTCGTCATAAGTGAAGTCGCGGCCGTAAGCGTAGTTGAGGAGAGCGTTAGTGCGGTGAACATTCTTGGTGTTGATGGCGGCCATGATAAAGGGCGCCGACCAGCCAAGGCCTTCGTCGTGCACGACCTTATCGCCTGCCGGCTGCGCGACCATGCGCTCAGGCGAAAGCGCAAACGGATCCATCATCGCGCGCACAAGCTTTGGGTCGCGCTTCACGGCATCTTGTGTGGCGAGCAGCGAAGCCAGCGTGCCGCCGGAGAAACCGCCCTTCATGCGGCGCACACGGCCGCGCACGCGCCGCGCCGGCTGCCCAAAACGCTGCTTGGCCTCCTGCTGGAGAAAGAACACGCCGCAATCGAAGGGGATAGAATCGAAACCGCAGGAAAACACAATGCGCGCGCTGCTTTGCTTGGCCTGCTGTTCGTATTTGGCGATCATTGCCGCCATCCAGTTCGGCTCGCCGCAGAGATCGACGTAGTCCGTGCCGGCGCGCACGCACGCCGCAAGCAGAGGTTCGCCGTAGCGCTGGTAGGGGCCAACGGTGGTGATGATCACACGAGTGCGATGCGCTAGAGCTTCGAGCGCGTTCACATCGCTGGCGTCGGCGGCGAGCAGAGGGAGCTGCAT
>CALBSY010000273.1 GCA_937967725.1 uncultured Alphaproteobacteria bacterium
CCGTCGAGCACGATTTCGTCGTCGTCGACATCGGCCTCAAAACCGAAGGACGCAGCCCCCTCCGTGAATTCCTGGGCGACGACGGCGCGGGCCAACCCAAGCCCGGCGACATCGTCGAAGTTTATCTCGACCGCATCGAAAACGCGCTGGGCGACGCCGTCGTCAGCCGCGAGAAGGCGCGCCGCGAGGAAGCCTGGACGCGTCTGGAGAAGAGCTTCGCCGCCGGCGACGCGGTGAACGGCGCGCTGGTGGGCCGCGTAAAGGGCGGCTTCACCGTCGATCTCGGCGGCGCCAATGCGTTCCTGCCCGGCAGCCAAGTCGACATCCGCCCCGTGCGCGACGTCGGCCCGCTGATGAACATCGTGCAGCCGTTCGCGATCCTGAAAATGGACCGCGCCCGCGGCAATATCGTCGTCTCGCGCCGCGCCGTTCTTGAAGAGAGCCGCGCCTCCGAGCGGGCCGAAATCGTCGGCCAGCTCAACGAAGGCGAAGTGCGCGAAGGCGTGGTCAAGAACATCACCGATTACGGCGCGTTCGTTGACCTCGGCGGCATCGACGGCCTGCTGCACGTGACCGACATGAGCTGGAAGCGCGTTTCGCACCCCAGCCAAGTGCTGAACGTCGGCGACACGGTCAAAGTGCAGATCGTCAAGATCAACCCGGACACGCAGCGCATTTCGCTCGGCATGAAACAGCTGCAGAGCGATCCGTGGGACGGCGTCGACGCCAAATATCCGGTCAACGGCAAGTTCACGGGCCGCGTCACAAACATCACTGATTATGGTGCGTTTGTGGAACTGGAGCCCGGCGTTGAAGGCCTCGTCCACGTCTCGGAAATGAGCTGGACCAAAAAGAATCTGCACCCGTCGAAAATCCTGTCGACTTCGCAGGAAGTCGACGTTCAGGTGCTCGACGTGGACGGCGAGAAACGCCGCATCTCGCTCGGCATCAAGCAGGTGCAGAACAATCCGTGGGACGCCTTCCTCGCTGAACACCCAGTCGGTTCGATCGTCGAAGGCGAGGTCAAGAACATCACCGAGTTCGGTTTGTTTGTTGGTCTCAACGCCGAGCTCGACGGCATGGTCCACCTTTCCGACATTGCTTGGGACGCCCAGGGCGAAGAAGCGCTCACGCGCTACAACAAGGGCGATGTCGTGCAGGCGAAGGTGCTCGATGTCGATGACGAGAAAGAGCGCATCTCGCTTGGCATCAAGCAAGTCGCCTCCGACCCGATGGCCGACACCGAGTTTAAAAAGGGCCAGATCATCACGACCGAAGTAGTGGACGTGGCCACTGGCGGCATCGAGGTGGCGTTCGGCGAGGGCAACGCGCTGCGCGCCTTCATCCGCAAGTCGGACCTGTCGCGCGACCGCTCCGAGCAGCGCACCGACCGCTTTGCCGTGGGCGACCGCGTCGACGCCATGGTGACTGCCTTCGACAAGGCCAGCCGCCGCGTCTCGCTATCGATCAAGGCGATGGAGCTGAAGGATGAAAAGGAAGCGATCGCTCAGTTCGGCTCGTCCGACAGCGGCGCCTCGCTTGGCGACATCCTTGGCGCGGCGCTGAAGGACCGCACCAAGCAATAAGCTGCTACCGCACCCAAAAAGCTGAGGCCCCGGCTCGAAACGTCGCGCCGGGGCCTTTTCTTTCAGGATTTTCAAACGAGTGGCGGTTGACGCGCCCCCATGAGCGGTCCTTATCTGGGGGCCGGGGAACACGGGGAGCCTCTGATGTTGCGTTCAGAGCTGGTGAGCCGTTTGCAGGCCGAGATGCAGCCGCTCAAGGCGGCCGACATCGAACGGGCCGTGGATGTCGTGCTGGACGAAATTGCCGAGGCGCTGGCCTCAGGCGGGCGCGTCGAACTCCGCGGCTTCGGCGCCTTCTCAGTGCGCAAGCGCGAAGCCCGCACGGGCCGCAACCCGCGCACCGGCGACGCCGTGAAGGTTGAAGCCAAGCGCGTGCCGTTTTTCAAACCGGGCAAGGAACTGCGGCTCAAGGTCAATGACGGCGAAGAGCCGTAACCTTCGCGCCACGTAGAACGCGCGGCACACTTCAACTCAAACCGGAGCGTTCGCGCATGTCGATCATTAGTGAATTTCGCGAGTTCGCGCTCAAGGGCAACGTCGTCGATCTGGCCATCGGCGTAATCATCGGCGCGGCGTTCAACGGCATCGTGCAATCGCTGGTGAATGACATCGTCATGCCGCCAATCGGCATGGCTACAGGCGGTATGGATTTCGCCGACCTTGAATGGGTGTTGCAGCCGGCGCGGGTCGAGAACGGCGAGGAAGTCGCCGCTGTGACCATCGGCTACGGCAAATTCATCAACGCCACGATCAGCTTCCTGATCGTCGCCTGGGTGCTTTTCCTCGTGATCAAGGGCATGAACGCCATGAAGCGGAAGGAAGAAGAGAAACCCGCTACGGCGCCGGAAAAGCCGGAAGATGTGAAGCTGCTCGGCGAAATCCGCGACTTGCTGAAGGCCCGCCAAGGACAATAACGTCGGCGCATGGCCGGCGTGAAAATCTGCGGCGTCACCACCAACGAAGCGCTCGATGCGGCGCTGGCCGGCGGCGCGCGCTTCGTCGGCTTCGTGGTTTACCCCCAGAGCCCGCGACATCTGTCGCGCGACCAGCTAGCCGCACTTGCCGCGCGCGCGCGCGGCAGGGCCGAGACGGTGATCGTCACAGTCGACGCCGGCGACGACTTGCTCGCTGGCGTGGCGGAGATCGCCCGGCCGGATTGGATCCAATTGCACGGCGGCGAGAGCCCCGGCCGCGTCGCCAACGCGGCGCGCTACGCGGGGCGCGGCGTGATCAAGGCGCTGGGCGTCGCTCGCCCGGACGATTTGGCTCAGGTGGACGCCTATGCCGGCGCAGCCGACATGCTGATGTTCGACGCCAAGCCGCCTCCGGGCGGCTTGCCGGGCGGCAACGCCTTGGCTTTCGATTGGGCCATCCTGGCCAGACGGGCTTTCGCACGGCCCTGGATGCTCTCCGGCGGGCTAACGCCCAGCAACGTCGCGGAGGCGATAACTGCGTCCGGGGCGGCCCTGGTGGACGTGTCCTCTGGCGTGGAGAGTTCCCCCGGCCTAAAGGACCCCCTCCTGGTCGCCCAACGCCGAGGGCCGTTTTGGCGCCTACGGCGGCCGTTTCGTCGCTGAGACGCTGATGCCGCTCGTGCTGGAGTTGGAGCGCGCCTACCGCGAGGCCAAGGCCTCGAACGCATTCCAGGCGCAGATGCAGGATTTCTGGACCCATTATGTGGGCCGGCCCTCGCCCTTGTATTTCGCCGAGCGCCTGACCGCGCATTTCGGCGGCGCCAAAATCTACTTCAAGCGCGATGAGCTCAATCACACCGGCGCGCACAAGATCAACAATTGCCTCGGCCAAGTGCTGCTCGCGCAGCGCATGGGCAAGACACGGATCATCGCCGAGACGGGCGCCGGTCAGCACGGCGTCGCCACGGCGACGGTGTGTGCGCGCTTCGGTCTGCCGTGCGTCGTGTTCATGGGCGCAACCGACATCGAGCGCCAGAAGCCCAACGTGTTCCGCATGAAGCTGCTGGGCGCCGAAGTGCGGCCGGTGACGAGCGGCGCGGCGACGCTGAAAGACGCGATGAACGAGGCGTTGCGCGATTGGGTCACCAACGTAGCGGACACATTCTACTGCATCGGCACCGCCGCCGGCCCGCACCCCTACCCGGAAATGGTGCGCGACTTTCAGAGCGTGATCGGCCGCGAAGCGCGCGCGCAAATCCTCGAGCGCGAAGGCCGCCTGCCCGACGCGGTGATGGCGTGCATCGGCGGCGGCTCCAACGCGATCGGGCTGTTCCATCCCTTCATAGCCGACGAAAGCGTGCGGCTGATTGGCGTCGAAGCGGCGGGCCACGGCATCGACGAGCGCGTCGAACACTCGGCGGCCATCAGCGGCGGCAAGCCCGGCGTGCTGCACGGCAACCGCACGTATCTGTTGCAGGACGAGAACGGCCAGATTCTCGAAGGCCATTCGATCAGCGCCGGCCTCGACTATCCCGGCGTCGGCCCCGAGCACGCCTATCTCAACGACATTGGCCGCGCACACTATCTGAACGCCACTGACGAAGAAGCGCTGGCGGCGTTCCAGCTTTGCGCCAAGCTTGAAGGCATCCTGGCCGCGCTTGAGCCCTCGCACGCGCTGGCGCGCGTCGGCGATGTGGCCAAAGAGCTCGGGCCGAACGGCCTCATCGTCATGAACCTCTGCGGCCGCGGCGACAAAGACGTGTTCACGGTGGCGGACGCGCTGGGAGTGGGGCTGTGAAGCTTGCTGCGTTTTCTTCCCCCACATGCGGGGGAAGTGGCTCGCGGCGAAGCCGCGAGACGATGGGGGGAGCCTCCCCCCTCCGTCGCTCGCTGCGCGCGCGCCTCGCCTCCGCTGTTTGCGCCGCACTTGTTGCGTGCGTAGCAGGGTGCGCGCAGCCAGCTCGCGCCGAGCTCATGCACCTCGCGGATAT
>CALBSY010000274.1 GCA_937967725.1 uncultured Alphaproteobacteria bacterium
CGCTGCCCTCGATGGGCGTTTCGCTGGGTATCAGCGCCGCGTTCGCGGCCGCCGCCGATCTTGCCGATGACAAGACGCGCGCGCGCAATATGGGCCTGCTGGGCGCGGCGGTCGGTTTCGGCTTCATCGCCGGTCCGGCTCTCGGTGCGCTGCTGATCGGCGAGGCGCCCAGCCGCGAAGCGTTCTCTCGGGTCTGCTACATGTCGGCTGCGCTCGCCGGCGCCGCTGCGCTGGCCGCGTTTGCGCTGTTCCGCGAAACGCACGGCCCAGACCACCGCACCCAGGACGAAAAACAGCGCATGCGCTCGCTTGCGTTGCTGAGCACGCGTCCGGCGCTGACCCGTTTTATTGCGGTCATGTTCCTGATGATCGCCGCGCAAGCCTTGATGGAAACGACGTTCGGGCTTTGGGCGGAGGTAGAGTTGCGTTGGGGGCCGCGCGAAGTCGGCTGGACGTTGGCGGCGCTGGGAGTCGGCGCCGTGCTGCTGCAAGGCGGCGGCGCGGGGGCGGCGGCCCGCGTGCTGGGCGAGCGGATGACACTGCTGATCGGGCTCGCATTGTTCGCCGGCGGTTTTGGCGGTCTCGCGGTTTCGCACGAGGTTTCGACCATGAGCGCATCTCTCATTGCGCTTGTGATCGGCATCGGCCTCGCCACGCCGGCGCTCAATGCGCTGATCGCCGCGGAAGCGCGCGAGAGTGAACGCGGCGCTGTGATGGGCTTGTCGCAATCCGCCGGCGCGCTAGGCCGCGTGGCCGGGCCGTTGTTCGCCGGCGCGCTGTTCGATGCATTTAGCTCGGCCGCGCCCTTCATCGCCGCGGCGCTGCTGATCCTCGCCGCGCTGTTCGTGGCGCTGGGCGAACCGGCGCGTGAAACCGCCCGGCTCTAGTGCGTTACTCTTTGTAGCGCCGCCACACGCCGTGGCGGTCGCGCACGTGGTGGCCGTCGTCGCTTGCGCGCACGCTGGGCGCGGCGAGCGGCGCCTTACCGTGCCCGCCAGGGATGTCGAGCACGTAGTTCGGCTGCGCGAGGCCTGACGCGCGCTGGTGCAGTTGCTGCGTCAGCGCCTGGCCTTCGGCGATGGTGCAGCGGAAGTGCGACGTGCCCGGCGCCTTGTCGAGATGGTGCAGATAGTACGGCTTCACACGTGCTTCGACCAAGCCGCGCATCAGCGCTTCGAGCGTATCGGCGTCGTCGTTGACGCCCTTGAGCAGCACGGTCTGCGACAGCATTGGCACGCCGGAGTCGACGATGCGGGCGATGGCGGCGCGCGCCTGTTCGGTCAGTTCGCGCGGATGATTGGCGTGCAGCACGATATAAGTGGTCGCGCCCTCGGCGCGCAGCGCTGCGACCAGGTCGGGCGTGACGCGCAGCGGGTCGACGGCGGGCACGCGCGTGTGCCAGCGGATGATCTTCACGTGCGGGATCGCCGCGAGCTGCTGGGTGATCTCGCGCACGCGCCGCGCCGAAAGCAGGAAGGGATCGCCGCCGGTGAGGATGACTTCCCAGAGTTCGGGGTGTGCGGCGATGTAGGCGAGCGCGTGTTCGGTTTCTTCGCTCGTCAGCGTGCCGTCGCCTTGCGGGCCGACCATTTCGCGGCGGAAGCAGAAGCGGCAATAGACCGGGCAGACGTGCACGAGCTTCAGCAGGCAGCGGTCGGGATAGCGGTGCACCACGCCTTTCACCGGCGTGTAGTCGTCGTCGCCGATCGGATCGGCGCGTTCGTCGGCCGCGATGTCGAGTTCTTCGGCGCGCGGGCGGAATTGCGCGGCGATCGGATCGCGCGGATCAGCAGGATCGATCAGCGCCTGCATCGCCGGCGTGATCGCCACGGCATAGCGCGCGGCTACCTCGGCCAGCGGATCGGGTTTTGCCTTCGCGCTCACATCACACTCCGAACGCCTTCGCGTAGCGCACGCGTCCGCCGCCTTGCAGCGCGCCGGGGCGAAGCTCCAGCGCCATGAAGTGCGGACCCGAGAAGGGAGCTTCCAACGATTCGGCCAAAGCCGCCGAGAAGCCGAAGCGGGGATAATAGTCCGCGTGCCCCAGTACAATAATGGCGCTCAGCCCCAACTCCGCGAAGCGCGCATTGCCGGCGCGGATCAGCGCGCCGCCGAGGCCCTGTTTCTGGAACGCCGGCAGCACCGCGACGGGCGCGAGCGCTGCGGCCCGCAGCGTTTCGCCGCCGCGCTCGATGGCGAGCGGCGAGTAAAGGATATGGCCTCGCAGCCCCGTATCTCCGGTCTCGACCAGCTCCACCAGCGCGTCGCCGCCCGTGCGCAGCGCTTCGACCAGGTCGGCCTCGTCATCCTGTGCGAACGCTTCGCGCACAATTTGGCGGATGGCCGGATAGTCGTGGGGTGCGGCGACGCGGATCATGTCGGCGTCCACAGCACGTCGTTGATGTGGCGCGCGCCGGTGGCGAGCATCACCAGGCGGTCGAAGCCCATCGCCACGCCGCTCGCGGGGGGCATGTGCGCGAGCGCGGCGAGGAAGTCTTCGTCGATTGGCCAGCGTTTGCCATAGCGTTTTTGCTTCTCGTCCATAGCTTCGTTCAAGCGGCGGCGCTGCTCCAGCGGGTCGGTGAGTTCGCCGAACCCGTTGGCGAGTTCAACGCCGCAAGCATAAAGCTCGAACCGTTCGGCGACGCTTGGATCGAATTCATCGGGCCGCGCGAGGGCGGCTTCGCGGATCGGATATTTGTCCAGGAGCGTCAACGCCGGCGAACCTAACCCTGGTTCAATGTGCTGAACCATGGCGGCGGAGAAGGCGTCGCCATCATCCGGCACGCCGACGCCGCGATCCTCGAACGCTTCGCGCACAGTTAGTTCTTCCGCGTCGTCGAACGGAGCGCAGCTCCTATCTTTCCAGCGCAGCGTGTCGGTCCCCACGGCCTCAGCAGCCGTGCGAACGATGCCCACACAATCCATCTGCACGCGACGATAGCCCTGATGCGCGCGATACCATTCGATCATCGTGAACTCGGGCGCGTGCAGCGGCCCGCTTTCGCCGCGCCGCCAGCATTTGCCGATGTAGAAAATATTGTGCTCGCCGGCCGCCAGCAGCTTCTTCATGGCGAACTCGGGGCTGGTGTGCAGATAGCGCTCGCCGACTTCGAAGGCGTCGACGTGCGTTTCCGCCCCCGGCGAAGGCACGATCAGGTTCGGCTCCACCTCGGTGAAGCGCTGGCCGTGGAAATAGGCCCGGACCGCACGTAGAATTTTCGCCCGGCCGAGCAGGAACCCGCGCCGGTCATCGTGCCGGCCCTTATCCCAGAAGGGAGGCGTCATGCCGCTGCCCCGTTCGTCTTGGCCCAAACCGCAAACCCGGTTAGAGAAGCGCCCAATTCCGGTCCTTTCGGGTAGTTCAGGGCCGCCGGACATCCGGCCGCCGAGTGAGGTTTACGTGGTTAAGGTCATCGCCAGCGACGTGCGCAAAGGCAACGTTTTGGAGCACGAAGACGGCAAACTCTACGTGGTGATGAGCCACGAAACCTTCCGGCCAGGCAAGGGCACGCCCACCACCACCATCGTCATGCGCCGCATCATCGACGGGGTGCAAACGACCGAGACCTACCAGACGACGGACGGC
>CALBSY010000275.1 GCA_937967725.1 uncultured Alphaproteobacteria bacterium
TCATCATGGTGGCGTGACGCTTGGTCCAGCACTCGCCGATATTGGGACAGGCCGCCTCTTCGCAAACCGTGTGCAGACCGTGCTGTTTCACGATGGCGCGGGTCTTGAGGTATTCGGGCGAACCCGGCGCCTTCACCCGGATCCAGTCGGGCTTGCGCGGAGAGACATGGCCGCGCCGCGCCCGCTTCTCTGGGTGGCGCGGGCGAGTTTCCCGGTCCTTTTCGTCTTTGGGGCGCAAATCGATCAGCGTCGGCACGGGTTTAACATGAGCCTCCCAGCCATGGGCCGCAACGGCCCGGACGGATTCCTGCCTTGCACGCCAATCAGTTAATGGGCTCGTCACTTGCCCGGTCCCAACGGCGCGGCTAGTTTCTGTTACAGCCGTGAAACAATAATCACGGGTTGGAGCAAGTCCACGGCCGCTCGGTTGAGAGCCGGGACGCAGGAGGCAGTCGTTCCATGACAAATCGTCCGTTCGAGTTGGCGCGCACTCGCGTCACCTTGTTCGAGGCCTTGCTGCGGGCGCGTGACGCCGCAGGCGGCAAGACGCCGATCCTGGAAGACCACGAGCGCAAGGTGCTGACGTACGATGACATCGTGCGCGCCGCCTTCGCGCTCGGCGGCAAGCTCGATACGCTGATCAAGAAACGCGAGACCGCGGGCATCATGCTGCCGACCGGCGTCGGCGCGACGGTGACGTTCTTCGCGCTACACGCGATCGGACGCACGCCCGCGATGCTCAACTTCACCGCCGGCGCCATGAATTTGAAGGCCGCGTGCCAAGCGGCGAACGTTCGCAAGATTCTCACTTCGAAGCGCTTTATCAAACTCGCCAAGCTTGAAGCGCTGGAGGCAGAGCTCTCGAAGTTCGCGAAGCTCATCTATCTCGAGGACGTCCGCAAAACGATCGACTTCGGCGATAAGATCATCGCGCTGGTGAAAGGCTTCTCGCCCCGCACGTTCGCGGCTAAAGCCAATCCGGACGACACCGCCGTCATCTTGTTTACGTCGGGCTCCTACGGCACGCCGAAGGGTGCGGTGCTTAGCCACGCCAATTTAGTCGCCAACGCCGAACAGGGCCACGCGCATGTGCCGTTTGAGCCGGACTGGAGTTTCTTCTCGCCGCTGCCGATGTTCCACTGCTTCGGCTTGCTGGGCGGCGTTCTGCTGCCGCTGTTCACCGGCCACAAGACTTTCCTCTTCCCCTCCCCGCTCGCGGTGAAGGAAATCCCAAAACTGGTGAAGGACACCGGCGCCAATGTGTTCTTCGCCACAGACACCTTCGCACAACAATACGCGCGCAATGCCGACGACGACGATTTGAAGTGCATTCGGCTCATGGTGTTAGGCGCAGAGCGCGTGAAGCCGGAGACGCGCGAGATTTACATGAAGCGGTTCGGCGTCGAACTGCTTGAGGGCTATGGTGCAACGGAGGCCTCGCCGCTGATCTCGGTCAATATACCCGCCACCAATCGCCACGGCACCGTTGGCCAGTTCGTACCCGGCATCGAATGGCGGCTGGAGCCCATTCCCGGGATTGAAGGCGGTCAGCGCCTCTATGTGCGCGGGCCGAACGTGATGCGCGGCTATCTCGACCCGACCAAGCCGTTCGGCATCGATCTCTTGCCTCAAGGTTGGCACGACACTGGCGATGTCGTCGACGTCGATGAGGACGGGTTCATCCGCATCCTCGGCCGCGTGAAGCGTTTCGCCAAGATCGGCGGCGAGATGGTGTCATTGAACGCTGTCGAGGGTTATGCGCAGGCGGCGTGGCCGGATCACACCCACGCCGCCGTCGCCATACCCGACACGCGCAAGGGTGAGCGCATCATCCTGTTCACCGATCACAAGGACGCCGCCACCGAACAACTGGCGGAGTGGTGCAAGGCGAACGGCGCCAGCGAGTTGGCCCTGCCGAAACGCATCGTCGTGATTGATGACATCCCGCTCCTGGGAACAGGTAAGACTGACTACGTCGCGCTGCAGCGTATGGCGACGGAGCGCTTCGCGGAGCAGAAAGCGGCTTAGTTCCGCTTCTTGAATGCTGCACGGCATAATGCGCCGACTAGCGCAATTGCTAGTAGCAGGCCAACAAATAGCGCGTAAACACCAGCAATGCGAAGCGTGACTTCTACCGGATCGGTTGCTTCTATTCCGCGAGAGGCGGCTAGAAGGACGGCCACGCCAGTCATTGGAATGGCGCCCAGAAGAGCGACAATCGCCGTCTTCACAAGTTGATCCGGGTGAAGCATTACACGTGAATCACCCGCCCGTACGCATCGAGCACCGCTTCGTGCATCATTTCCGATAGCGTCGGGTGCGGGAACACCGTTTCCATCAATTCGTGTTCGGTGACTTCGGCCTGCATGGCGATGGCGTAGCCCTGGATCAGTTCGGTCACTTCGGCGCCGACCATGTGCGCGCCCAACAGTTCGCCGGTCTTCTTGTCGAAGATCACTTTGACCATGCCCTGGTCTTCGCCCAGTGCGACCGCCTTGCCGTTGCCGACGAACGGGAACTTGCCGACGCGCACTTCGCGCCCCTGCTCTTTCGCCTTCGCTTCGGTGAGGCCCACGCTGGCGACCTGCGGATGGGCGTAGGTGCAACCGGGAATGCGCTCCTTGATCATCGGCTGCACGTGCTCGCCGGCGATGGCTTCGACGCAGATGATGCCCTCATGGCTGGCCTTGTGCGCGAGCCACGGCGGGCCGGTGACGTCGCCGATGGCGTAGAGGCCGGCGACGCCCGTCTTGCCGTAGCCGTCGGTGCCGATGTGGCCGCGCTCGACTTTCGCGCCGAGCGCTTCGAGCCCCAGCCCTTCGACATTGCCGGTAATGCCGACAGCGACGATGGCGTGCGATGCGGTGAGCGTCTCCTCCTTGCCTTTTGCTGACACGATCGCTTCGACGCCGTTCGCATTGGCCTTGAGGGATTTCGCCTCGGTCGAAGTCAGCAGCTTCAGCCCTTCCTTTTCGAAGCGCTTCTTGGCGAAAGCGGAAATTTCTTCGTCTTCGACCGGTAGGATGCGGTCGAGCAATTCGACCACCGTCACCTTCACGCCGAAGGCGGCGTAGAAGCTGGCGAACTCAATTCCGATGGCGCCGGAGCCGAACACGAGAAGGCTCTCGGGCCATTCCGGCGGCGCCATCGCGTCGCGATAGGTCCAGATGCGCTTGCCATCGGCCTTCAGGCCGGCTGCAGGAATTTCGCGCGCCCGCGCGCCAGTGGCGACGATGACGTGCTTGGCCTCGTAGTTCGTGTCTTTGCCGTCGCTCTTCACGATCACTTTCGGGGCAGCGCTCCCCTTCTCCAGCCGTGCCTCCCCCAAGATCACGTCGATATTGTTCTTCTTCATCAGCATGGTGACGCCTTTTTCCATGCGTCCAGCAACGTTGCGTGAGCGCTTCACCACGGCGTCGGCGTCGAACTTCAGACCATCGGCCGAAAGCCCATAATCCTTGGCGTGCTGGAAGTTGCGATAGATCTCCGCCGACCGCAGCAGCGCCTTGGTGGGGATGCAGCCCCAGTTGAGACAGATGCCGCCGAGCTTGTCGCGCTCGACGATGGCGGTCTTCATGCCAAGCTGCGAAGCGCGGATCGCGGTCACGTAGCCGCCGGGCCCGGAACCGATGACGATGACGTCGTAGGGAATGCTCATGGGCTGTACTTAGCAGCCCAGCAGGGAACGTGAAGGCGGGGATTTGCGATGCTGCGATGCAATCCCGCTAGGCGAGGCCGAACACGTTCTTGATGCCGTCCACCACGAACTGCGCGGCCAGCGCGGCGAGCAGGATGCCGAACACGCGCGTCAGCATGTTGCCCACGGTCGGCCCCATGACGCGCGCTATCGGGCCGGCGGCGAGGAAGGCGATCAGACACAGCGCAAGATTGGCCCCTGCCCCCAGCAGCACCATGGCGCGGCTGGGCAAATCTGGGTGTTCGCTAAAGAACAGCATAATGGAGGCAATTGCTCCAGGACCGGCGATCAACGGGATGGCGAGCGGAAACACCGAGATGTCGTCCTGGGTGCCGGGATGCTGCGCCTGTTTGGCGGCGACCTCTTCGGCCCGCTCGTCACGCCTTTCCGAGCGTTTCTCGAACAGCATGTCGACCGCGATAAGGAACAGCAACAGGCCGCCAGCGATGCGGAACGCGTCGATCGAGACGTGAATCTGCGCCAACAGCCAAGCCCCGCCAAAAGCGAAGGCGAGCAGGATAGCCGTGGCGATCACGATCGCCTTGATCGCCATCTGCCGGCGCCACTCTGGCGTCATCCCCGCGGTCATGGTCGTAAACATCGGCGCCATCGCCACCGGATCGATGGCGACGAAGAACGTAACGAACGACGCGAGCAGCAGAGACAGCATCAACGCTCCTTAACCGATTCACTGCTTGTTTACGCTTGGAACGGGGTTTGACTTACCAAAAAAATTAAAGGTCGGACGCTACCTTGAGCGCCGGTGGCGGCATGGGCGACGATACAGCCCACAATCCCCTGACCGTCCTGGTCGTGGACGACCAGCCTTTCCAGAGGCGCCTGGTGGGCGAAACGCTGCGCGCCGCTGGGCGGGTGCGCGTCAACTACGGCGAGAGAGTTAGTCAGGTCATTGCCTCGCTGATCTACTTTTTGCCCGACATGATGGTTGTCGACTGGGATGTCGACGGCGGCAAAGGCTTGGACCTGGTCCTGCGCATTCGCGCCGGAGAAGCGGGCGAAGAGTTCAAGGCTCTACCCATCATCATGGTTACGGCGCGGAACAGGCAAAGCGACATCGAACGGGCGCGCAGTGCTGGCGTCGACGAGTTTGTGGTTCGTCCCTTCTCCACCGCAACGATGGTGGCCCGAGTGATGGAAGTGCGGGCGCGACCGCGTGAGTTTGTTGAGACCGCCACTTATTCCGGCCCGTGCCGCCGGCGGCGCAGGGACGCCGATTACAATGGTCCGCGGCGCCGGCTGATGGACGCTGTCGAAGACAACGCCGATGCGCCAGACGTGCAGATTCGCAAGGGACTGGCGCGGATGTACGTCGAGAAAATTGCCGAGCAACTGAAGGTGCTGGAGCCCGGAGCGCCAGCCCGCGAGCTTTGCCTTACTTGCGGGCAGTTGAACGCGCTTGCAGACGACATGCAGGACCCGCTGCTTGTTGCGGCGACCGCTTCGCTCTTCAGCTATGTGAAGGGCGTCGGCGCGGAAGCGACGATCAATAACGCCGTGGTGCAGGCGCACCTCGACGCAATTCTGCAACTGGCTGAGCTCCCAAATTTCGAGATCGAGCTGCGCCGGACGGTGACGCAGGAGCTATCCGCCCTGGTCGCCAAAAAGCTGCGCAAAGCCGGCGCAGCAGCCTAAACCTGCACGGGAAGAATTAGCACCCCGTCGTTCTGGATCGCGGCCACGCGCGGCGCAATGCTG
>CALBSY010000276.1 GCA_937967725.1 uncultured Alphaproteobacteria bacterium
TTATCATAACGGAGGCACGCGATGAGCAAGGACGCGGAAACAACTGCGGCGCACCAGCGCCAGATTCAGCGTGAGGTGGATGCACGGGATCGACGCGACAGCGACGGCGATGGCGGGGATCGCGCCATGCAGGCCGGCGCGCGCCGCTACCCGGCGCCGCCGATGCCTGCACAGCATTTGAAGAAGCCGGGTCAAGAAAGCGACCTCACGCTTCAGCCTATGTACGACGCGCCCTACTACAAGGGCTCAGACAAGCTGAAAGACATGGCGGCTATCGTCACGGGTGGCGACAGCGGGATTGGCCGCGCCGTGAGCGTGCTGTTTGCCCGGGAAGGCGCGGACATCGCCATCGTCTATCTCAACGAACATGAAGATGCCGAACACACCAAACGCGCTGTAGAAGCAGAAGGGCGGCGCTGCCTGCTTTTTCCCGGCGATGTGTCGAACCGCAGGTTCTGCCGCGAAACCGTTGAACGCGTTGTGAAGGAATTGGGGCGCCTCGACGTACTGGTCAACAACGCCGCATTTCAGATTCACACGACGGATTTCGAGGACTTATCGGAAGACCAGTTCGATGAAACCGTGAAAACCAACCTCTATGGCTATTTCCATATGGCGCAGGCGGCAGTTCCGCATTTGCGCGAGGGTTCATCCATCGTGAACTGCGGATCGGTGACGGGCCTTCGCGGCAACAAGGACCTTGTCGACTATTCAATGACCAAGGGCGGCATTCACGCGTTCACGCGATCGCTGGCCGGTCATCTCATTGACAACGGCATTCGCGTCAATGCGGTCGCGCCCGGTCCGGTGTGGTCGCCGCTCAACCCAGCCGACAAGCCCGCCGATGAAGTCGCACAATTCGGCGCTCATTCAAAAATGAAACGTCCAGCTCAGCCGGAAGAGATTGCGCCAGCGTTTGTATTTCTCGCGAGCCCGCAAACAGCGAGCTACATAACCGGCGAGATTCTACCGGTGATCGGCGGATATTGACGGGATTTCGGCGCGAATCCCGATTTTTCCTGGACTCAAGCGACCCCCCTTTGCACGGTAGCCGGCGGCGCTGAGAACGGCGTCTGAGGCAACGGTGGGGACCGGGATGCGCAAACTTCTGAGCACGCTGGCGCTTGCGGCGCTGATCGCTGGATTAGGCAAAGCCGAAGCGGACGCCACAGAAGGTTGGTACGGCCGCGCCGATGTCGGGCATAGCTTTGAGGGCGAGATCACCGCCTTCGGCGCCGAGATCGATCTCGAAGACGATTGGATGGCCAGCGTTGGCGCCGGCTACGCGTTTCAGAACGGTTTTCGCGCCGAGGGCGAATTCGCCTATCGCAACAACGAGGTCGAGCTGTTTAACCAAGACATTGAAGTCTTGGCGCTGATGGCGAACCTTTACTACGACTTCAATCGCGGCGGACGTTTTCAGCCTTATGTCGGGGCCGGCATCGGCTATGGGCGGATGGAGATGTCCAGCCTCGACGATGAAAGCTTGGCTTGGCAAGCCATGGCTGGCGTCGGCGTCGCACTCGGCGAACGAACCACCCTCGACGTCGGCGTGCGGCATTTCGAGATGGAAGGCGCCGCACTCGACATCGATGGCGCGACCGATGTCGAATATCGCCACGACGCTGTGACGCTTGGCTTGCGTTATCAGTTCAGCGCGCCGCCGGCGCCAGTTCAAATGCCGCCGCCGCCGCCGCCGGTCACGCCGCCGCCGCCCGTCTGTCCCACATCGGAATTCACTGTCTATTTTGAGTGGGACCGCTCGAATCTGAATCAAGCGGCGCTCGACACCATTGACGCCGCTGTCGAGCGCGCGCGGCAATGCAATATTTCTGGCGCTGTCGTCATCGGCCACACCGATACATCGGGCTCGAACGCCTACAATGTCGGCCTGTCGCAGCGGCGCGCGGGCGTGGTGCGCGATGCGTTAGTCGCACGCGGCTTCCCTCAGGGCCTGATCAACACCGAAGCGCGCGGCGAGACCGATCTGGCGCGCGCCACTGGAGACGGCGTGCGCGAACCGCTCAACCGGCGCAC
Organism: uncultured Alphaproteobacteria bacterium; assembly: GCA_937967725.1. Classification (GTDB taxonomy): domain Bacteria; phylum Pseudomonadota; class Alphaproteobacteria; order Caulobacterales; family Aquidulcibacteraceae; genus Vitreimonas. Next base: position 2,038 of record CALBSY010000276.1, read on the forward strand.
GGCGGTGACGATCCGCTTCCGCTGATCTTCGGGCGTTCTGACGCGCGCCTCGCGCCCAGAACGCCCTTCCCTTTCTGGGAGGGCAGCGCTATATCCCGCCGCAACTGACCTCGTCCGCGCCCGGATACGTCAGCCCGTTGCTCCATCTGGCCCAGCGCCTGGCGACGACGCCGGGCGCTTTGCGTATTCGGAGCCGCCCATGACCGCCAACGTCCTCATGCCGAAAGCCACCGCCGTGTGGCTGATCGAAAACACCTCACTGGCGTTCGGCCAGATCGCGGATTTTTGCGGCCTGCATCCTCTCGAAGTGCAGGGCATCGCCAATGAAGATGTGGCCAAGGGCATCCGCGGCGTCGATCCGATCGCCGGCGGCTTTCTCTCCCGCGAGGAAATCGCCAAGGGCGAGAAGGACGAAACCTACAAGCTGACGCCATTGGAGCAGAAGCGCATCGACCTGCCGCAAACCAAGCGGCGCGGCGCGCGCTATACGCCGATCGCGCGCCGGCAGGACCGTCCTGACGCCATCGCCTGGTTCGTGAAGAACCCCCCCGAAGTGCCGTACTCGAAAGTCGTGAAGCTGATCGGCACCACCAAGGCGACGATCGATCAGGTCCGCAACCGCACGCACTGGAACGCCAACAACATCAAGCCGGTCGATCCAGTTACGCTGGGCCTCTGCACGCAGATCGAGCTCGATCAAGTGGTGGCGGATGCGGCGGCGGCCAAGGCGCGGGCGGAGGCGCGCGCCCGCAAAGCCGAAGCCAAGACGCTGAAAGCGGCGCAGGAAACCGTGCCGCCGGAAACCTACCAGCAGGATAGTAATAGCGAGAGTTAGGCGCCCGGCAGAAGCGCCGCCGGCGTTGCTTTGCTCCGTCCGGCGCGCGCCGCTTCTTCCAGACTACGCACGAACTTGTCGCGCCAAGCGACGACGTCGTCTTCGACCACCCCTTGCATCAGCGCGCGCCAGCGCCGCTGGCGCTCCTCCAGCGGCATCGCCAGTGCACGCGCGATAGCGTCGGCGACGTCCTCTTGGCTAAACGGATTGACGATCAGCGCGTCACGCAT
>CALBSY010000277.1 GCA_937967725.1 uncultured Alphaproteobacteria bacterium
CGATTGTTGTGTGTGTCGAGAAGCGATAACTTCTACTTCGAATGTCATCATAAGAACAGAGAAAACATAAGTTGAAATTTGGATAGGTCACTTTTCCCGCAGCGTACCCAAGAATGTCATCATCGCCGCCAGATCGCGGACCACGGATCTTTGCGTTGGCATGTGGAAGGTTCCCCGCCAGGTGTTTAAGAACCCCGCCGGGGCCGCGCAATGCGGCCAATCAGCTGCCAAAGGTGGGCGCGCGTGATCCTGGAAGCCATCACTTTCCCCAACATCGACCCGGTCGCCGTGCATTTCGGCACATTGCCTATCGGCGACGGCGTCCGGCTCGATCTGCGCTGGTATGCGCTTGCCTACATCGTCGGGCTGTTTCTCGGCTGGCGCTGGATGATTTGGCTCATCCGCCGCGAACGGCTGTGGACGCCGGGCCGGCCGGCGCTCAGCGCGCCGCAAGCGGACGACTTTCTATTTTGGGCCACGCTCGGCGTCATCCTCGGCGGACGTCTCGGCTACGTGCTGTTCTACAAGCCGGACATGATCTGGAAGAGCCCGTTGCAGATTCCGTTGATCTGGGAAGGCGGGATGAGTTTCCACGGCGGGCTGATCGTCGTCGCCATCGCCGCCATCTGGTTCACGCGTCAGCTGCACGTGGATGAAGCACAGTACAACGCACAGGCAGCCAAGCGCGCGGTGGAGAAAGTCCCCGCAGGACAAGAACGCGCTTACACGCGCTTCGGCGATAAGTGGCTGAAGAAGAAGGACGTCGACGATCTGCAGGCCAAGACGCGCACCGACAAAGTCGATCTCTTGAGGCTTGGCGATCTCGCCGCCGCCGCCGCGCCGATTGGACTCTTCTTCGGCCGCATCGCCAACTTCATCAACGGCGAATTATGGGGCCGCACAACAGACGGGCCGTGGGGAATTGTGTTCTGCAACGAGCGCTTGCTGAACCAGTATGGCGGCTATTGTCCCGCCGGCCTCGAACCGCGGCACGCCAGCCAGCTCTACGAAGCGTTTCTCGAAGGGGTGGTGCTGTTCGTCGTCATCAACGTCGCCACACTGAAGTACGACAGCCTGCGCCGCCCCGGCATGAACACCGGCATCTTCCTTGTGCTCTACGGCCTGTTCCGCGCATTGCTCGAAATCGTGCGCGAGCCCGATGCGCACATGCCGGCGGCGCTGCAGGGTATCGTCACCATGGGCATGCTGCTGTCGATCCCGATGATCTTCATCGGCGCCTGGCTCATTCGCCGCGCCTACCAGCAACCCAAATTGGCGGCGGCGTGAGCGCACTCAAGCAACGCCTGATCGACCACATCCGCGACAACGGTCCGATGACCGTGGCGGAATTTATGGGCGCCTGCCTTTACGATCCGAACGACGGCTATTACGCCACCCGCCCCTCGATTGGCGGCGCCGGCGCTGATTTTCTAACAGCGCCTGAAGCGAGCCAGATGTTCGGAGAACTGATCGGGCTTTGGTGCGCGCACGAATGGGACGCGCTGGCCAAGCCCGCGTTCAATTGGATCGAACTCGGCCCCGGCAGCGGCGCGCTGATGCAGGATATGCTGCGCGCCACCCAGCGCATCGAAGGCATGCACGACGCAGCTAGCGTCATTCTGATCGAAACCAGCGGACCACTGCGCAGCGCGCAGACCGAGCGCGTACCGGCCGCTGAATGGGCGTTACGCTTGGAAGACGCGCCGCCCGGTCCCTCGCTTATCGTCGGCAACGAATTCCTCGACTGCCTGCCGATCCGCCAATTCGTGTATGGCGAGGACGGTTGGCACGAGAAACTTGTGGGCGCTGACGAAGCCGACCAGCTGATCTTCGGCCTATCCTCCGCCATTCCCGCCCCTGATAGCGATGACGAAATTGGCGCCGTGCGCGAGATCGCGCCTGCGCTCGATGTGCTGATCTACGAGATCGAACGCCGGCTCCACGAGGCGCCGGGGCGCGCGCTGCTGATCGATTATGGCTACGTTCGCCCTGAAGGCGCCGACACGCTGCAGGCGCTCAAGCGTCATCAGAAAGTCGATCCCCTCGACGCGCCTGGCGAGGCCGATCTTACTGCGCATGTCGATTTCGCCCGCGTCGCCCACCTGGCGCGCGAAGCCGGGCTCGACGTGGCGGGTCCGATCACGCAAGCGCAATTCCTGCGTGGGCTTGGCATTGAGTTTCGCACCGAGGCGCTGTCGCGCGCCAACCCGGAACACGCCGACCGCCTCGCGCGCGAGTTGCGTCGCTTGACCCATGACGAAGAAATGGGCGCTCTATTCAAAGTCATATGCCTGTCGAGCCCCAACCTACCCGCGCCCGCGGGATTCTGAGCGATCCGCCGCACTGGAGCGCAAACGTCCTCGGCGGCGTGCGCCACGCCTTCTTCGGCCGCGAAGGCGGCGTGAGCGCCGGCATCTATGCATCGCTCAACGCGGGCACAGGCTCGCGCGACGATCCAGCCGCAATCGCCGAGAACCGCCGCCGCATTGCCGCTGCGTTCGATGCGCCACCCACGCAACTCATCGGGGTGCATCAAGTGCATTCGCCCGACGCCGTGTTCGTCACCACACCGTGGCCTGGCGAGCGCCCACACGCGGATGCGCTCGTCACAACGACGCCGGGCCTCGTTCTCTCGGTGCTCACCGCCGATTGCGCGCCTGTTCTGATGGCGGATACCGAAGCCAGCGTGATCGCCGCTGCGCATGCCGGCTGGAAGGGCGCGCTCACCGGCGTGCTGGAAAGCACGGTTGCGCTCATGCGCGCCCATGGCGCGCGCCGGATCGCCGCCGCCATTGGCCCGTGCATCCATCAGGCCTCCTACGAAGTCGGCCCAGAATTCGAAGCGCGGTTCCGTGACGCCGCCTTAGCCAATGCGCGCTTTTTTATTCCCGGCGACGGGGACCGCCGCCGCTTCGATCTGCCTGGCTTCTGCGCATATCGCTTGGGTGCGCTCGGCCTCACCCAGGTGGAAACGCTGCCGCTCGACACCTACCCGGCGCCCGCCGCGCTGCACAGCCACCGCCGTTCCGTTCACGAAAAGCTCGGCGATTACGGGCGCAACTGCGCCGCGATCGCACTCTGAGGCCGTGATCCGGGCGCCACGCGGCGCGCAACTGTCACAAAACGGCAGCAAAAGCTTTCATCCGCCCCGAGTCGCGGAGTACACGGTCCCCAGCACAGGATCGCGTTCGGGGCCCGCATCCATGAAACTCGTAGCCGCAAACTCCAATGTCACGCTCGCGCAGGCGATCGCCGACCATCTCGATACGCCGCTGGCGCCGGCCGAGTTCAAGCGCTTCAAGGACAACGAAATCTTCGTCGAGATCCAGGAGAACGTGCGCGGCGAGGATGTTTTCCTGATTCAATCGACATCGTTT
>CALBSY010000278.1 GCA_937967725.1 uncultured Alphaproteobacteria bacterium
CGACTTCGGCGGCCAAGGCCGAGAAGACAGCTGCGCCGGCCTTGTCGAAGGCGAGTTCGCCGTCCATATCCAAAGCCGAAGCGATCTCGTCGATCTCAGGTGAGCTTGGAACGATTGTCTGGAGCATATTGAATTCGCGGTCGTCGCCAATTGCGCCGTCTCGCATCTGTTTGAGCATCGACTGATGGTGTGCGGACGGTTTGACCTTATTAGCGGCGACCCAGGGCAGCTTCTTCTTTGCATTGGCAGGGTCATTGCTGCTCCAGCTCACGGTTCGGCAGAACGACAAGAGCCCCAAATTGGACACGTAGTCAGGAACCGTAGGCACGATGATGACCTGTGAAAGGCGCAGCGCCGCTTCCGTCATGGCCGAGATGCCCGGGGCGGTGTCGAAGAGGATGACGTCGTAGTCCGAGCGTAAGTCGTTGAGTTGCAGTTCGAGCAGATCGCTCACCACACGCTCCACTTCGAGCAGATTGCGGTGGCGGCGGGATAGAAACACGATCAGCTCGCGCTCGATCATGCGCAGATTGGGGCTTGCCGGAACGACCAGGAGCCGGCTGGGCAGCGCCTTGGCCGGGCGAATGCGTTCCTGCAAGCTCGGCGATTTGCTGAAAACGATGCTGTCTTCGAGGAAGCAGTCAATTGTCTTCGAGTTGTCGATTGCCTCCGTGAGATTGTCGTAACCGCAGAGCCAGAACGAGGCGTTGGCTTGCGCGTCGAGGTCGATCACGAGGACCTTCTTGCCTTCGGTGGCGAGCGTTTGCGCCAACGCCACCGAAAGCGTGGTTTTGCCAACCCCGCCCTTCATGTTCGAGACGCAGACGATCGTCGCCGTCATCACAAGCCCCGCGCAGCGCGCTCCAATGCCCGCGCGAAGCCTACCGCTATCGTTGATTGCTGTCAGCCTGCGTGGCTCGGACTGGGCAGGTTGCTGCCAATGGTCGACCTACGACTGCTACCCAAAGTGGGTAGAGCTACGCCGCGTATAGGCGAGCTATTCGGGGACGTGCATTCTGGCGTGGTTGGCACCGAGCGCGAGGCGGCGCCTGCATTCCGTCGCGCGTGGTTCAGTTTTCGCGTATGGCGCTGAGGACTTGGAATTCTTCGGCGCTCTTGATCTCAAACGTGACCGCATCGCCAACCTCAACGCCTTGCAGCATGGCGGGATCATCAGCACTAAACTGCATTGTCATCGCCGGCCATTCGATCGCCGCGATCGGCCTATGGTTGAGCGTGACCGTGCCGGCTGCGGCGTCGACGGCGGTGACGGTTCCCGAACCTTCGATCGGACCGGCCGCTGCAGGCGCGTTCATGTCCATGTCGGCCATGTCGCCTGGCACGGGCTCTTCCGTCGCGGGCGGCGTGCAGGCGGCGGCGAGCAGGGTGGCGGAAGCGGCGAGCAGCATTCTCAGCATGAATTAGTCTCCGGTTTGCGGTGCGATCCGGCCTTGCAAGGACGCGCGCTCGGCGCGTGCGAGACCGCGGCGCCGGATCATCAGATAGGCCGCGGGAATGACAAACAAAGAAAGTAGCGGCGCCGAGATCATGCCACCCACCAAAGGGGCGGCAATGCGGCGCATCACTTCAGCGCCGGCGCCGCCGGTGAAAAGGATCGGCAAGAGGCCCGCCATAATGACGGCCACCGTCATCGCCTTGGGCCGGAGCCGCAGCAGCGCGCCTTCGCGCACCGCCTCGCCGATCACTTGCGGCGTCAGCGCCTCGCCACGCGCTTCGCGCTCGGCGATGGCGGTCTTCAAATAGATCAGCATGACGACGCCGAACTCGGCTGCGAGCCCGGCGAGGGCGATGAGGCCGACGGCGACGGCGACGGAGAAATCATAGCCCAGAAGATAAACCAGCCAGACCCCGCCGGTGAGCGCGAACGGGAGGCTCGCCATGACGATGAGCGCTTCGTCAAAGCGGCGGAAGGTGAGATAGAGCAGCAGGAAGATTATGAGGATGGTGGCGGGGCCGACCAACGCCAGGCGCTCGGCGGCGCGGGCGAGATATTCGAACTGGCCCGAATAGGCGACGCTGACGCCAGCCGGCAACTCGACGGTCTCGGCAATCGTGCTGCGCAGATCGCGCACGACGGAAGCCAGATCGCGCCCGCGTACATCGACATAGACATAAGCCGACAGGCGTCCGTTCTCGCTGCGGATCATGGCCGGACCATCGGCGATCTCGACACGCGCGACCTCGCCGAGCGTAAGCCGCAATCCAGTCTCAGTCACGATCGGCAGCGCCACCAGCCGGTCGAGCGTATCACGCACTTCGCGCGGATAGCGCAGATTGATTGGATAGCGGGCGCGTCCGTCGATCACCTGGCCGATGGTTTCCCCGCCGATGGCGCCGGCGACAATCGCTTGCACGTCGTCGATGTTGAGGCCGTAGCGCGCGGCGGCGAAACGGTCGATGTCGACGTTGACATAGCGTCCGCCGGCAATGCGCTCGGCCACGGCGGAAGAGACGCCGCCGACGCCGCGCGCGGCGCGCTCGATGGCGCGCGCCGCGGCGTCTATCGTCGCCAGATCCGGTCCGCTCACCTTGACGCCGATGGCGCTTTTGACGCCCGTCGCCAGCATGTCGATGCGATTGCGGATCGGCGGCACCCACACATTGGTGAGGCCTGGGACCTGCACGGTGCGATCCAATTCTTCGATGATGCGTTCGGGCGTCATGCCCGGACGCCATTCAGAGCGCGGGCGCAGGCGAATAGTGGTCTCGAACATTTCGAGCGGCGCAGGATCGGTGGCGGTTTCAGCGCGCCCGGCCTTGCCAAATACGCTCTCGACCTCGGGCACAGTCATGATCATGCGGTCGGTCAGCTGCAACAGCTCGGAGGCTTCCGCGGCCGATAAGCCGGGCAGGGCGGTGGGCATGTAGAGCAGATCGCCTTCATCCATCATCGGCATGAACTCGCCGCCAATGCGGGTAAGCGGCCAGGCCACGGTGGCGAAGGCGATGAGCGCGCCGATCAGGATGAGATGCGGTTTGGCTAGGGTGAAATCGATTGCCGGCTGATAGAGCCGCGCCAGGAAACGATTGATCGGGTTTGCGTCCTCGCGCGGAATGCGGCCGCGAATCCAGAAGCCCATCAGGACCGGCGTCAGCGTCACCGCCAACGCTGCAGATGCAGCCATGGCGTAGGTCTTGGTGAAAGCCAGCGGCGCGAATAAGCGCCCTTCCTGCGCCTGCAGCGTGAACACCGGCAGGAACGAGAGCGTGATGATGAGGAGGCTGAAGAAGAGGGCAGGGCCGACTTCGACCGAGGCTTGCGTGATGACGCGCCAGTGCTCGGCGCCCTTAGGCATCTCGCCATCGTGCGCATCACGCCATTGTTCGAGCCGTCTGTGCGCATTCTCGATCATGACAATGGCCGCATCCACCATGGCGCCGACGGCGATGGCGATGCCGGCGAGTGACATGATGTTAGCGTCGACGCCCTGAATGCGCATGACCAGGAAGGCCATCAGCACGCCGAGCGGCAAGGTTATGATGGCGACGAAGGCCGAGCGCAGGTGGAGGAGAAACAGCGCACACACCAGCGCGACAACGATGAATTCCTCGATCAGCTTGTGGGTGAGGTTTTCAATGGCGCGGTCGATCAGGTGCGAGCGGTCATAGGTGGTCACCACCTCGACGCCTTCGGGCAGGCTGCGCTCAAGTTCGGCAAGCCGCGTGCGCACAGCTTCGATTACCTCGCGCGCATTTTCACCTGCGCGGATCACGACCACGCCGCCGGCCACTTCGCCTTCGCCGCTGAGTTCGGCGATGCCGCGGCGCATTTCCGGGCCGATCTGCACCCAAGCCACATCGCTCAAGCGCACCGGCACGCCATTGGCGCCCAAGCCCAGCGGAATCGCATCGAAGTCTTCCAGCGTGCGTAAATAGCCGCTGGCGCGCACCATGTGCTCGGCCTCGGCCATTTCAACGCCGGCGCCGCCCGTTTCACCGTTGGCCGCCTGCACCGCCTCGGCGATGCGCTGCTGCGAGACGCCGTACGCGGCCATGCGTTCAGGATCGAGGACGATCTGGTATTGGCGCACCATGCCGCCGACGGATGCAACTTCGGCGACGCCCGGCACGCTCTTCAGTTCGAACTGCAGGAGCCAATCCTGCAGGCTGCGCAGCTGGCTGATGTCGTGACGGCCGCTTCTGTCCACGAGCGCGTACTGGAACACCCAGCCGACGCCGGTCGCGTCCGGGCCCAAAGATGAGCGCGCCGTGGGCGGCAGGCGCGATTGCACCTGATTGAGATATTCGAGCACGCGCGAGCGCGCCCAGTAGAGGTCCGTGCCGTCCTCGAAAATGATGTAGACGAAGCTGTCGCCGAAATAGGAGTAGCCGCGCACCGTGCGCGCGCCTGGCACCGACAGCATCGTCGTGGTCAGCGGATAGGTGACCTGGTCTTCGACGATCTGCGGCGCCTGGCCCGGATAGGTGGTGCGGATCACCACTTGCACGTCGGAAAGGTCGGGCAGCGCATCGACTGGGGTGGCGCGCACCGCAAGCGCGCCGGCAATAGCGAGCGCCAGCGTCGCCAGCACAACCAGGAAACGGTTGGCCACCGACCAGCGGATGAGGGCGGCGATCATCGCCGCGTCTCCGTCTTGGCGATCTCTTCGATGAGATAGCCTTGCGCAGCCTGGCGAAAGCGGAAGCGCACCGCG
>CALBSY010000279.1 GCA_937967725.1 uncultured Alphaproteobacteria bacterium
TCTGGGCCCGGTCCGCGCAGTTCGAGATTGAGCCAGGCCATGACGCCCGCGACTTGCGCACGCTCGAACTTCGCGCCGCCCTCGATCACAGTCTTTTGGCCGTGCGGCGCGAAACCGCCGTCTTCGATCTTCAGCGTGAGATTGCCGCCCACGCGTACGTTCGGCGCGCGGATCGCCCAGCCCCCGCCATTGATGAAGCGTCCGCCGCCAAAGGCGAGGTAGCCGCCGATGCGGGCGTCGGCGAGGAAGAGTTCGCCCTTGATGTTGGCGCCCTGAAAGAGCGCTGCGCCGCCAACGCTGAGGCTGGCCGCGTCGACCGCCACGCCGAAACTGTCGCCGCGCGGGGTAATCGGATTGGCGCTCTCCGCGCGCTTAAAATCGAGGTTGCGTGCGATTTCGGCGCCCTGCAGCGAGACGTGACCGGCGACTTTTGTTGCGCCAAGCAGTTGGCCGTCGATACGCGCATTGGTCAGCAACAGGGCGGAGCCGAACTCATTGCGCAACAGCGCCTGAGTGAGATTAAGATCGCCGCCAATTTGAGCGCCGCTCAAATCCGCAACGCCTTCGATCTTGAGCTTGTCGCTCAAACGCACATCGCCATCGATTTGCGCGCCGCGTAGATCGAGCGCCACGCCCCGGGCGTCTTCGCTGCGATTCAGCAGTTGCGCTTCCTGGGCGCACAAGGCGCCGCCGATGCGCGCGCCTGCGATCGATACCACGCCGAGCGCTTCGAAGCCGCGGTCGATGAGAATGTCGCCGCCGATCTCGGCGCCATCGAGTTTCAGCGCGGTCGCGTCCGACGCTTCCTCCGCCCGCGCGAACGATGCGCCGGTGGCGCGGAAAGCGCCGCCGATGCGGGCGCCGCTCAGGTCGGCGGTGAAAGTCTCCATGCCGGCGGCGCCGAACGGCCCCGCGCCGGCTACACTGAGTTCGGCGTCGATGGCGACATTGGCGCCGATCAGCTGACGCACGCGGCAACGCGACAGCGTCAGCCGGGCCAGCCGAGCGTGGCTAAAGTCAATCGGATCCGGAACGTCGCACTGCTCCAGCACGAGCGCCGGCAAACCGGCGCCGCCAGCGCCTGAACAATCGGTAAGGTCGAGCGCGCCTTCAATGCGCGCGCCCCTGATCCGCACGCCCGGTGTGCGGACCGCCCAGGCCGGGTCGAGCCCAAGCATCAACTTGCGCAGGAAGCCCGCCCGCACGGCTGGTTTTGCGCCGTCTGGGCCGGCCATTGGCGTGAAGTCCGCCGCCTCGCCGAGGCGGGCGCGCTCCATGACAAAGTGCTCGTGTGGCGACAGGTCGTTCGCGTCGAACGCCATTAGAATCTGCTCCCCCGGCCCCCCAGCCGCAGCGAAGCTATTAAGCATTCCCGGCACGCGTGAGCGAGTCGGCTTATATGAAAGAGATGTCAGACACCGGGGCCGCCCCCACAACCCAGGCCGCAAACTCCAATCTGCCGGAGATTACCGTCAGCGAGTTGGCGCAGGCGGTGAAGCGCACTGTGGAGCGCGACTTCGACCGCGTGCGTGTCCGTGGCGAACTTGGCCGCGTGATGATCGCCAAGTCGGGCCACATGTATGTCGACTTGAAGGATGCCGACGCCTGCATCAACACGGTGATGTGGCGTAGCAACGTGCAGATGTTGAACTTCAAGCCGGAGGAAGGCTTGGAGGTGGTGGCCGAAGGACGGCTTTCGACCTTTCCAAACCGTTCGCAATATCAGTTGATCGCCGAACGCATGGCGCCGGCTGGCGCGGGCGCGCTGCTGGCGCAGCTGGAAAAGCTAAAGCAGAAGCTGGCGGCGGAGGGCCTGTTCGCACGCGAGCGCAAGAAGGCGATTCCGTATCTGCCGCGCACGATCGGCGTTGTGACGTCGCCAACGGGCGCTGTCATTCGCGATATCCTGCATCGGATCGAGGAACGCTTTCCGCGCCGCGTGATCTTGTGGCCAGTGTTGGTGCAGGGGCCGGAAGCGGCCGGCCAAGTTGCGCGCGCCATACGCGGTTTCAACGCGATGGATGGTGCGGATCGCCCGGATGTGCTGATCGTGGCGCGCGGCGGCGGCTCGATCGAGGATTTGTGGGCGTTCAACGAGGAGATCGTCGTGCGCGCCGCAGCCGAGAGCGGCATCCCGCTGATCAGCGCTGTCGGGCACGAAACCGACACGACGCTGATCGATTACGCGTCGGACCTGCGCGCACCTACGCCGACAGGCGCCGCAGAGAAGGCCGTCCCGGTCCGCGCCGAATTGGTGCAGCGGATGACAGCGCTGGACGCGCGGCTCAAGGGCAGCCTGGTGCGCGGGCTAGAGGCGCGCCGCACCGAGTTACGCGCGGCGGCGGCGCGCTTGCCGAGACTGGACACGCTGCTTCAGACTCCGCAGCAACGCTTCGACCGAGCCGCCGAGCGGCTGAACGCCGCCTTGGTCACGAATACGCGGGCGGCGCAATCCAAACTCGATCGGATCGCAGCGCGGCTGCGTCCGCAGGCGCTGAGCCAGGACATTGTGCGCCGCCGTGACCACCTCGCGCGCACCGCCGCGCGGCTGCAGCCGGCAATCGCGCGGACATTGGAAGCGCACAGGAAGCATCTCGACGCGTCCGCGCGCATGCTGGAATCGCTGTCGCACAAGAAGGTGCTGGAGCGCGGCTTCGTCATGGTGCATCGCGAGGACGGCACGCTGGTGCGAGCGGCGACGGACCTGAACGCCGGCGACGTCGTCGATCTCACTTTCGCCGACGATCACAAGAAGGCGGTGATCGATCCGCCGGAAGCCCCCAAGCCCAAACCGAAAGCGAAGCCAGGCGGCGATCAAGGCTCGCTGTTCTAATCGGCGCTCGCTGGCGCACCTTGGCGGCGCCCCAAGAAAAAGAGAGGCGCGCCTGCCACGATCAGCACCGCGCCCCACGCCATTACTTCCCAGCCCGATCCGATGATCGCGAACACCAGGTAGATTGCGGTCAGCAGGGCGACGCCGGCCCACCCGCGCGCGGATCGCCACGAATGACGCAATTCAGCGATGGCGCTGAGCACGAGCGGCGCCAACGCGGTGATCGTCGCCATCATGAGCAAGAAGGTGAAAGCGCCGAGCAAGCCGCGTGTGTAATTGGCGATCAACAGAGCAGAGCCCAATACGGTCGAGACCAGGACGGCAAGATAGGGCGCGCCATCGTTGGTTCTGCGGGTAAGCATGGCGGGCGCCAGGCGGTCGAGCGCGACCGCAAGCGGCACCTGACCGGAAACAAAGATGCAGCCGTTGAGCGCGCCCGCGGTGGCGACCA
>CALBSY010000280.1 GCA_937967725.1 uncultured Alphaproteobacteria bacterium
AATCGGCGGTCAAGAAGGTCGCCGAAGTCGTGAGTCAGCACCCGGATGAATCGGCGCAAATCATCCGCGGCTGGCTGAACAACGCGTTGTAGCCATGAACGCGTTGACCCGCCCCGCCCCCGAAGCCGCGGCCAATGTCGACCTCTCGCGCTATTCGGGCGCCGAGAAGGCGGCGATTGTGTTGATGAGCTTGGGCGAGGACGCCAAGAAGTTGTGGGCGGCGCTTGATGAGGAGGAAATCAAGGAGGTTTCGCAGGCCATGGCGGCGCTGGGCGTAGTCCCTTCCGTCGTCGTCGAAGCGGTAGTGCAGGAGTTTGCCGCGCGCATGTCCGGCGCTGGCTCGGTCATGGGTTCGCTGGATCAGACCCAGCGCATGCTGGCTTCGATTCTGCCGAAGGAAAAGCTCGACGGCTTGATGGACGAAATTCGCGGCCCCGCCGGGCGCAACATTTGGGACAAACTCGCCAACGTCAACGAAGCTGTGCTGGCGAGTTATCTCAAGAACGAATATCCGCAAACCGTCGCGGTCGTTTTGTCGAAGATCCGCCCGGAGCATGCCGCCAAGGTTCTCGCGGAGTTGCCTGAAGACTTCGCTTCAGAATGCATTCTGCGCATGTTGGGCATGGAGCCGGTGCAGCGCGAGGTGCTCGATAAGATCGAAAACACATTGCGCACCGAGTTCATGTCGAACCTGGCGCGCACAGCCAAACGCGACAGTCACGAAATAATGGCGGAGATCTTCAACAATTTCGACCGTCAGACCGAGGGCCGCTTCATCGCCTCACTTGAAAGCAAAAGTCGGGACAGCGCCGATCGCATCCGCGCGCTGATGTTTGTATTTGAGGATCTGGGCAAGTTGGATTCCGGCGGCGTGCAAACGCTGCTGCGCGCTGTCGACAAGAGCGATCTGGCGCTCGCGCTCAAGGGTGCGTCGGATACGCTGCGGCAGCTCTTCTTCACCAACATGTCCGAACGCGGCGGCAAACTGCTCAAGGAAGAAATGGCCTCGATGGGCCCGGTGCGTCTGAAGGATGTCGACGCGGCGCAGACGCGCATGGTGGCGCACGCCAAAGAATTGTCCGCCCGCGGCGAGATCGTGTTGTCGGACGGCAAATCCGAAGACGAGCTGATCTATTGATGGGCCAGGTCCGCAAATACGGCTTCGACACAGAGTTTGCGCCCGACGGCGCGATCGTTCGGGATGGGCCTAAGCGGCTCACGTCGCCCGAAGAGATCGAGGCTGAATGCACCGCCGCCTACGAGCGCGGCAAGCAGGACGCGATAGCGCAGGCCGAGCGCAAGGCGGCCGCAGCGCTCGAAGCGCTAGCGGATGCGGCGTCGGGTGTGCTGACTCGGCTCGATACCGAGAGCAAGGCGATGCGCGAAGAAGCTGTGCGCGTAGCGCTCGCCGCGGCGCGCAAAATCGGCGGCGCTTCCATAGACGCATTCGGCGTCGAGCGCGCGGCCGCGGCTGTCGATGCGGCGATGGATACCTTGCGCCATCAACCGCGTTTGCTGGTGAAATTGCCGGCCAGCGACGTGGAAAAACTGCAACCCCGCATCGCGGCCATGTGTGAGACACATGCCTACGCAGGCGCGATTCTAGTGCGCGGCGACGAGACGTTGCGCACGGGCGAGGTCGCGATCGAGTGGTCGGACGGGTGCGTGAGGCTGAGTCCCGACGAAACCTTGCAACGCATAAATGACCTGGTGGATGCCGCGCTCGCGGCGCCGCCGGCGGCATCGTGAGAGGCGCCCATGAGTTCGGATATGAAACTTGACGAGTTCGCGCCCAACGAAGGCGGAGAAACGCCGCCAGAAGGCGGAGAACGCAGCGCCGTCGACCTCGCCGCGGTCTACGACGTGCCAGTGAATATTCAGGCCGTGCTCGGGCGTTCGCATATGGAAGTTGCCTCCCTCCTCCGCTTGGCGAGTGGTTCGGTGATCGAGCGCGACCGCAAGGTCGGCGAAGCGATCGATATTTACGTGAACAACCGTCTGGTGGCGCGCGGCGAGGTCGTCGTCGTCGACGAACGTCTGGGCGTAACCATGACAGAAATCATCAAGGACGGCGACGCCTAGGTGCGCGTCGCGGGAGAATAGATATGCGCTTGCTGATTGTTGGAGCTCTCGGAGGACAAATCTCCGCGGCCACGCGCATCGCGATGGATCATGGCGCCAAGGTCGCGCATGTTGATACGATCGATCAGGCCACGGGTGCGCTGCGCGCCGGTCGCGGCGCCGATCTACTCATGGTCGACGCCAGACTCGACATCGCCGCACTGATCACCGCCAACGAGAGCGAGCACATCGTCGTGCCCGTTGTAGCCGCGGGGGTCGGCATCGATCCTGCGCTCGCCGCTAAGGCTATTCGCGCGGGCGCGCGCGAATACATCTCCCTGCCTCCGGATCCCGAATTGATTGCGGCTGTGCTAGCGGCGATCAGCGACGATGAACGTCCTCTTATCGCTGAAGACGGCGCGATGAAGCAGGTGATCGCGCTGGCAGATCAAGTGGCGACATCCGACGCTTCAATTCTCATCACCGGCGAAAGCGGCGTCGGCAAGGAAGTGATCGCGCGCTACGTGCACAAGAAGTCGAAGCGCGCGGATAAGCCGTTCATCGCTGTGAACTGCGCCGCAATCCCGGAAAACCTGCTTGAGAGCGAATTGTTCGGGCACGAAAAAGGCGCCTTTACCGGCGCGGTGGCGCGCCGCATCGGCAAGTTCGAGGAAGCCGACGGCGGC
>CALBSY010000281.1 GCA_937967725.1 uncultured Alphaproteobacteria bacterium
GGCGCCTCGACGTCCGGAGGCAGCGCATGCGTGCGCCGCAGCACGGCGTCGATGCGCGCCAGCAGCTCGCGCGGGTTGAATGGCTTGACCACGTAGTCGTCGGCGCCGACTTCGAGGCCGATAATGCGGTCGAGTTCCTCGGCGCGGGCCGAGAGCAAAATGACGGGGATGTGATTGGCCTCGCGGATGTGGCGGCACAGCGATAGCCCATCCTCGCCCGGCATCATGATGTCCAAAATGACGAGATCGACCCGGTTCTCCTTGATCGCCTTTCGTGCGGCCTCGGCGCTCTCGACCGCGGTGGCGCGCCGGCCATTCTTGCGCAGGAACTGCGCCAGCGACTCGCGGATTTCGCGGTGATCGTCGACCACCAGGATATGAGGGTCTTCGGGCGTCATAACCGGATTGATGTGCGGCGGGATTTGACAAAAATCTACAGGGCGGACATGGCCGAGATGTGCCAAAGTTTGGCGCGGGCCGTTCGGTGACACGCCAAGGCAAAGAATCCGGCGTGGCCGCCACAAGGCCGCCAAGGTCGGCTTCGACAGAGGGACGCAACGCAACAGGGGACGATTCATGAGTTTGAAGGTTTGGCCGCTGGCGGTCTTGAGTGCGGCAATCCTGGCGGCGTGCGCCTCGGGCGGCTCAGGAAGCGGCCGAAACGAGCCGATTCGGGCGTTGCTCTCAAGCGACGCGCTTCTGTTCGTGAGCTTTGATGCAGACGGCGACTTGAATACGACGATGGCTGAGGTTGAGACCGGCTTGAGCCGGGAGTTCGCGCGCGCTGACGTGAATGCCGATGGCGCGTTGACGCCAATTGAATTTCAGAACTGGGCGAATGTCGCGCTTGGCGGCGGTCAAATGGGGCCTTACCGGCTGGACTTCGACCGGAATGTCGACAACTCGATTACGCGCGAGGAGTTCGACGCCGAGTTGCGCGCGCGCGCGCGTGACTATGACCAAGATCCGAATGATGCGGTTTCGCGGACGGAAATGGTGCGCCTGGTTGGCCAAGCGCGCCCCCCAACCCCGCGCCTCCAGCCGCGAGTTCTGGACCGCTGA
The DNA here is from genome assembly GCA_937967725.1 of uncultured Alphaproteobacteria bacterium. GTDB lineage: Bacteria > Pseudomonadota > Alphaproteobacteria > Caulobacterales > Aquidulcibacteraceae > Vitreimonas. The sequence goes on from CALBSY010000281.1 coordinate 1,063, forward strand.
CAAACTTCGCCGCAAACGTCCTGGCGTACGAAAAACGACGGACAACAACTTGCGCTAACGTTTGAACAACGGACGCCCGCGCGCCTCCCCGCGCCGGCGTTCGCACTTTGGTCGCGCCGATCCCACCTTGCGCGAAACCATCCCCCGGCGGCCGGCGCTTCCCCCTCCCTGGCGCTGGCCGCCATTTTCTTGAGCTGCCCGCTGACAAACTTTGTCGCAAACGCGACCAACGCCGGAAAATCCATGCCGGTAGTGATGAAGTCGAGGGCGAGGGCCGCGCACATGCGGCCCGGAAGGAGATTGCGATGCGAAAGTTTATGCTCGCCGCCGCTGCGGGCTTTGCGGTTCTCGCCGGCGGGGCCGGATTGGCGATCGCGCAGGACAGTCGGCCCGACGGCCGCGGCCACGGCCTGTTTCAAGCGGATGCGAATAATGACGGCGCGGTGACGCGGCAGGAATTTGATGCGCACCGTTCGGCGCGTTTCGCCGGTCTCGACGCCAACAATGACGGCCAGCTCACGCGCGAGGAAATGCGGGCGCAGCGCGGCGAGCGCAGTCATCGCCGTGGCGGCGGTCATCGCGGCATGCACTCGCTCGCGCGCGCCGACGCCAATAATGACGGCAACATCACCCGAGAAGAATTCCTGGCGCGTCCGACGCAGATGTTCGAGCGCATGGACGCCAACAACGACGGCGTCATCAGCGCGGACGAACGGCCGCAGCGCCGAGATCGCGGTGAACGGCGCGAGCGGGTCAATCCGGATGCCAATGGCGACGGCCAATTCTCGCAAGCGGAGTACGTTGCGATGGGCGCGAGGATGTTCGAGCGTCTCGACGCCAACAATGACGGCCGGGTGACGCGTGAAGAAGCGGAAGCCGCCCGCCCGCATCGCCACGGACGCTAAGTCGCGGCTAGGCGCGGCCGGGCGTTTTTGGCTCACGCCCGGCCGTGTCGTTGCATTACAGGAGAGGGACCTTGCCGTTGGCGGTCCATCCGCCAAGTGAGGAACGTCATGCTCGCCGGTTTGAGACAGAAGGCTCAGGAGACGTGGTCAAGGCGGCCCGGCCTGCTGCGCGGGCGAAGCCTGTTTCTGACCATTGGCGCGGCGGCGATCGTGCTGTTGGTCGGCTGGGGCTTTCTCAACGGCGACAGTGACGCCGAACCGTATCGCACGGCTGAAATCGATCGGGGCGCCATTACGCGTGTGGTCAGCGCAACCGGTACGCTTGAACCGCTGGTTTCGGCGAACGTAGGCTCGACTGTATCGGGTCCGTTGCAGGAGGTTCTGGTCGACTTCAATTCTCAAGTGCGCGCCGGGCAAGTGCTGGCGCGGCTCGACCCCGCGCCCTTTCAACAGCGCGTGGTGCAGGCGCAGGCGAGTTTAAGTCAGGCGCAGGCGCAGCTTGCCGTGGCGCAATCGGATTACGACCGCTACGTGTTGCTGCAACAGCGCGGCTTTGCCTCCGAGCAATTGATGGCGCAGCAGCGTGCGGCGCGCGACAGCGCCCGCGCCGCAGTTGCGCAGGCGGCGGCGCAGGTCGCCAGCGCGCGCACCGATCTCGAACGCAGTGTGATCCGTTCGCCGATCGACGGTGTGGTGGTGGATCGGCAGGTCAACGTCGGCCAAAGCGTTGCGGCCAGCCTGCAAGCGCCGACACTGTTCATTATTGCGCAGGATTTGCGTCGTCTGCAGGCGAATATCGTTGTTGACGAGGCCGACATCGGCGACGTTGAGGAAGGCATGCCTGTGCGCTTCACGGTCGACGCCTTCCCCGATCGCGAGTTCGACGGCCGCGTCAGCCAAGTGCGCCAGCAGGGTGTCGCCGAGCAGGGGGTGGTGAGCTACACAGTTGTCGTCGAAGCCGACAATCCGGGCCGGCAGTTGTTGCCCGGCATGACCGCGAACGCCGAAATCATTATAGAACAACAAGAAGACGTACTGCGCTTGCCGAACACGGCGCTGCGCTTCCGGCCCGCCGACCCCGAAATTGCGGCGCGCGGTCAGGCAATGGCGGCCGAGAACGGGGGCGCGGGCCAGCGCGCTGACCGTAGCGCCCGGCGTGAACGCGGTGGACAGCGCGGCGGCGGCGGCGGGCGCGGCATCGCGCAATTGGCGCAACAGCTGGAATTGACCGAGGCGCAGCAAGCCGCAGCACAGCAAGCGTTCCAAAACGCCATGCAAAACGCCGAGCGTCCAGAACAGGGCGCCGCGCCTGGCGAACGGCGCGCGTTCATGCGCCGGCTGCGTGACGAAGCGTTGCGTGAAATCGAGCCGACGCTGAGCGAACGCCAGCGACAATTGCTGGCGCAGATGCGCGAAGGCGGCGGTCCGCGTGCGGAAGTACGCCGGCAAGCCGTGGTCTGGGTGTTGCGCAATAATCGCCCCGTTCCCGCTCAGGTGGAGATCGGCGTCGCCGACAACGGTCACACGCTGTTGTTCACCGGCTTGAACGAGGGCGATCACGTCATTATCGGCGGCGGCCCACGCGCTGAGGACGACGCGAGCCCGTTTGGCCGCGGCGGCCGCGGCGGCGTCCGCATCCGGGGCGCGTGATGAGCGCGCCGCTGATTGAAGCGACCAATCTCGTCAAGCTCTACAAGATGGGTGAGGAGACTGTGCACGCGTTGGATGGCGTGAGCTTCACTATTCCGCATGGCGGCTACTGCGCCATTGTCGGTCCATCCGGTTCGGGCAAGTCGACGCTGATGAACATCCTTGGTGGTTTAGATACCCCAACCCAGGGACGCATCGTCATAGAGGGAGCCGATATCGGCGCGCTCGATGATGAAGGTCTCGCACAGTTTCGCAACCGCACGATCGGCTTCGTCTTTCAGAGTTTCAATCTACTGCCGCGGCTGACCGCACTCGAGAATGTCGAACTGCCGATGATTTATGCCGGGACCAGTCCGAAAGAGCGGCGTGAGCAGGCGGAGACGCTGCTCGCGCGCGTCGGCCTCGGCGAACGCATGAGCCATAAGCCGACGCAATTATCCGGCGGACAGCAACAGCGGGTGGCGATCGCACGCGCGCTCGCTGGCAAGCCTGCGCTGCTCCTGGCGGACGAACCGACAGGCGCGTTGGACACGCACACAGGACAGGAAATCTTGGCGTTGTTTAGTCAGCTCAATCGCGAGGGCGCAACGGTCGTGCTGGTGACCCACGATCACGAAGTCGCGGCTGCCACTCAACGCACGATCGAGATGCGCGACGGCCGCATCGTCGCCGACCATGCGAGCGGGAGAAGCGCGGCATGATGCGGACATCGGATCTCGTGGGCAGCGCGGCCCGGGCGCTGCGTTCGAACCCATTGCGTTCGGCGCTCACCGCGCTTGGCGTCATCATCGGGGTGGCGTCCGTGGTCGCGATGGTGGCTCTTGGCTCAGGAGCGCAGGCGCAAGTAGAGCGCTCGATTGCGAGCCTCGGGTCCAACCTGTTGATCGTCGTGCCGGGCGCGGCGCGCGGCGGAGGCGGAGTGCGCGGCGCAGCGGGCGGCTGGGACTCGCTGACGCTCGATGATGCGGCGGCGATTGCCGCGCAGGTCGAAGGCGTGCTTGTGGTCGCGCCGTCGCAGCGCAGCCGGGCGCAGGTGATTGCCAACGGCGCAAATTGGAACCCGCAGATTGAAGGCGTGACGCCGGCGTATCTGACCGCGCGTGATTGGGAAATCGCGCAGGGCCGCTTTTTCGACGAGAGCGAAGAGCGTCAGGCGCGCCGTGTCGTGGTGCTGGGAGCGACGGTGGCGAACGAATTGTTCCCCAATATCGATCCGATCGGCGAGACCGTGCGCATCAACGGCGGCTCCTACGAAATTATCGGCGTGTTGGAGTCGAAAGGCCAATCCGGCTTTGGCATGGACCAGGACGACATCGTGCTGGCGCCGTTCACGACGGTGAAGCGGCGCATCTCTGGCCGCAATCGGCGCGCCGACACGGTCAGTCAGATATCGGTGAAAACGGTCAGCGAGGAGTATCTGACCCGGGTTGAGGAAGATGTCACAAATCTGTTGCGCCAGCGTCACCGCACGCGCGAAGGCGAAGATGATTTCACGGTGCAGAATTTAAGTTCCATCACCGAAGCCGCGGCGCAGACGACGCAAGTGTTTACCTATCTTTTAGGCGGGATATCCGCTGTCTCGCTGCTGGTGGGCGGCATCGGCATCATGAATATCATGCTGGTGTCGGTCACCGAGCGGACGCGCGAGATCGGCCTCAGGAAGGCGCTAGGCGCGCGTCAGGCAGATATTTTGCATCAGTTCGGACTGGAAGCGGTGGCGCTTTCGGTGGCTGGCGGGATTATCGGCCTTGTGCTCGGCGTGCTTGGCGCTTGGTTAATGACTTCGCTATTTAACTTACCCTTGGTGGTGGCGCCGCAGAACGCCATCATGGCGATAGCGTTCTCGGGCTTGGTGGGGGTTCTGTTCGGCGCCTATCCGGCGTGGCGCGCAGCGAAACTCGATCCGATCGAGGCGCTGCGCCGGGAATGAGGAAGAATTTCTCAATGCGCGTGCTGATCGTTTCGATGGCTGCCCTGACGGCGCTGACGCCCGTCGCCGCCGGCGCCGATACACTGACCGAGGCGATGATCTCCGCGGTCGAATCCAACCCGACGCTGGCGGCGCAACGCCAGCGCCTGCGCGCGACCCGCGAAGCGTTGCCGCAAGCGTGGTCTGAAGCGCTGCCGCAGCTTTCAATATCGGGCGGCGCGACCGCGCGCGATACGGACAGCGACAATCCCTTTCTTGATACCGATCGCCGCGAGGACTGGTCGGCCTCGGCCAACGCTTCGCAGCTGCTGTTCGGCTCGGGTCGCGTGTTGGCGTCGACCCGCGCCGCCCGCGCGCAAATCCGCGGCGCCGTCGCGGACTATGACGCCACCGTGCAGACCCTTCTGCTGGATGTAACCCGCGCCTACGCCGACATGCGCCAGGCTCAGCAAATCGTCGAAGCGCGCGAAACAACAGTCTCCAATCTGACCCGGCTGCTTGAATATGCGCAGGCGCAGTTCGACGCCGGCGTGGTGACCCGCACCGACGTTGCGCAGTCGCAAGCGCGGCTGGCGCAGGCCCGGACGCAGCTGGTGCAGGCGCAGGGTGCGCTCGCTGCGGCGGTGCAGGCCTATCTGCGCTTGGTTGGCCGTCCGCCGAGCGATCTGCAGCCGCCGCCGATGGCGCAGGGTCTGCCGCGTGATCTGGACATTGCGCTTGAAACCGCGGGCCGCCGTAGCCCTGTGTTGCGCAGCGCCGTCGCCGACACAGAACTTGCGGACGCCAATGTCGACGCAGCCGCCGCGCAAGGCCGCGCGCGCGTCACCTTGGAGGCCGGCCAGTCGATTGGCGCGGATTTCGATGACGACACCACAGAATCGATGACTGACACTGTGGGCGTGCGCGTATCTATTCCACTGTTCCAGGGCGGCTTGATCCGCTCGCGCACGCGCCAGCAGCGCGCACTGCGTTCGGCCGCTAATCTCGATCTCGCCGCGACGCAGCGCGCCGTGCAGGAGAGCGTCACCAACGCTTGGACTGGTCTCGCCAGCGCCCGCGCCTCTGTCGATTCCGCGCGTGAACAAGTCGAAGCTGCTGAGCTTGCCTATGAAGGCGTGCGGCTCGAACAGGAAACAGGCCTTCGCGCCACGTTTGAAGTGCTGGAGCAAGAGCAGAACCTGCTCGACGCGCGCCTGGCGCTGGCGCAGGCTGAGCGTGACCTTGTCGTCGCGGAACGCCAGCTGTTGGCGGCGGTTGGCGAACTCGACATCCCGCAAGTCAGCGGCGCTGCGCCACCGCAAGACGATCAATTGCGCGGACGCTAGTCCTCACGCCACCGCGCCGGTTGAAGCGTCTCCGCTCAGCGGCGCGGCGCATGGCGG
>CALBSY010000282.1 GCA_937967725.1 uncultured Alphaproteobacteria bacterium
CACCATTGAGCGCATCTTCCATCGCGCCGGCGAAGTGGTCGCCGCCGGCGAGCCGATTGTCGCGCTGTTGCCGCCGCAAAACATGAAAGTGCGCTTCTTCGCGCCGCAAGATCTGCTCTCGCGTCTGCCGGTCGGCGCGCGCGTCACAGTGAGTTGCGACTCTTGCGGCGAGCCGGTTTCAGCCGTGGTGAGCTTCGTCGCGCGCGAGCCGCAATTTACGCCGCCGGTGATTTACTCGCTCGAACAGCGCGACAAACTGGTGTTTCTGGTGGAAGCGCGCATGGAAGCGCCAGGTCCGATCAGGCCCGGCATGCCGCTCGACGTTCGGATCGCCGAATGAGCGATGAGATCGTCATCGACGTGCGCGGCCTGTCGAAGACATTCGGCGAGGTGCGCGCGGTTGACGATTTCGATCTCAAAGTGCCGCGCGGCGCCATCTACGGCTTCCTCGGCCCGAACGGCTCCGGCAAGACCACCACAATCCGCATGGTGTGCGGCCTATTGAAGCCAGACAGCGGCGAAGGCGAGGTGCTGGGCTACGACGTCCTCAATGAAAGCCTGAGCATCAAAGAACGCGTCGGCTACATGACGCAAAAGTTTTCGCTCTACGAAGACCTCTCAATCCGCGAGAACCTCGAATTCATCGCCCGCCTCTACGAACTCGACCGCCGCAACGAGCGCGTCGATCAAGCGTTGGAGGATCTCGGCCTCGCCGAGCGGCAGAAGCAGCTTGCCGGCAAGCTGTCCGGCGGGTGGAAACAACGGCTCGCGCTTGCCGCGTGCATGATCCACGAGCCGCAATTGCTCTTACTCGACGAGCCGACCGCCGGCGTCGACCCCAAGGCGCGGCGTGACTTCTGGGATCAGATCCGGCGCTATTCGGCGCAAGGCGTCACCACGCTCGTTTCGACGCATTACATGGACGAGGCCGTGCAGTGCGATTCGATCGCCTACATCGCCTACGGCAAAAAGCTGCTCGATGCGGCGACGGCGGAAATCCCGAAGCAAATCGGCTTGCACGCGTGGCGGATTTCGGGGCGGCCGCTGCAGCGCGCGCAAGCCATGCTGGAAGAAGCGCCCGCGGTGGAATTGGTTGCGCGCTTCGGCGCTGAGATTCATGCCTGCGGCCACGATGCCGCCGCGCTCGAAGGCGCAGTGCGCCGTGTGAAACAAGCGCAACCGCATGTCGAGGTCGAGCCGATCGAAGCCGGGTTCGAGGAAATCTTCATCTACTTGATGTCGGGCAGCATCGATAACGTGCAATGACGCGCTCACGCCTCCCCGTGCTTTCAAATCTCCTCGATCTCTCCTGGTCGCGCGTGTTCGCCGTGTTCTTGAAAGAACTCGTGCAGATGCGGCGCGACCGGCCCACATTCGCCATCATGATCATGATGCCGGTCATGCAGCTCGTGCTGTTCGGCTACGCCATCAACACCGACCCGCGCCACCTGCCCGCGGTTGTTGAGATGCGCGAGGACGGGCCGCTTACGCGCGCGTTCCTCGCTTCGCTGACCGCCTCAACTTACATCGACATCGTGGCCGTAACGCCGCGCGCGGACGATGCCGAAACGATGCTGCGCTCCGGCGAAGCGAGCTTTCTCATTTCCATTCCCGAAGGCTTCGAGCGCCGCATGGTGCGTGGCGAACGCCCGCAAATTCTGATCGCCGCCGACGCCAGCGATCCGGTCGCCGCCGGCGGCGCTATCGCAGGCATCGAAAGGATCGCGCAGCAAGCCTTCGCGCCGGAGTTCGGCGGCGCCCTCTCCTATCTTGCCCGCGCGCCGCCGCCGTACGAGATCGTCGTACATCGCCGCTACAATCCCGCCGGCGTGACCGCGTTCAACATCGTGCCTGCTCTGCTCGGCGTCATCCTCACCATGACGATGGTGATGATCACGTCGATTGCGCTGACGCGTGAAACCGAGCGCGGCACCATGGAGAATCTGCTCGCGACCCCTGTGCGTCCACTCGAAGTGATGATCGGTAAGACGACGCCCTATATTGGAGTCGGCGCCATCCAAGTCGCGATCGTCCTGGTTGCCGCGGCGCTTCTGTTCCGCATCCCGTTCACCGGCTCTTTCCTTGCCTTCCTGGTCGCGGTGTCGCTGTTCATCTTCGCCAATCTGATGCTCGGTTATCTCATCTCCACTGTGGCGCGCACACAGATGCAGGCGATGCAGATGACATTCTTCATCTTCCTGCCGTCGATCCTGCTTTCTGGTTTCATGTTTCCGTTCCGCGCCATGCCAGGCTGGGCGCAAGCGATCGGCGAAGCGCTGCCGATCACCCACTTCTTGCGCATGGTGCGCGAGATCGTTCTGAAAAAGGCCGGCTTCGCCGACATCATCGGCGATCTCTGGCCGCTAACTTTGATCCTGCTGGTGCTGGCGACTTTGGCGCTGTTGCGCTTCAGACGAACCCTGGATTAGCCGACCGCGGCAAGACCGGTTGTCTCCGCGTCGGCCCCGATCGCCGCGAACAATTCGGCCACCACCGCATCATCCGCGCCTTCACGCGCCAGCAGCGCCAACCGCTCCATGCACGCCAGCATATCGGCCAGACCCCGCGAGGCGGACGCAGCCGCAATAACTCCCGGCGCCGGATCGGTTTCGCGCCATTCGTATGATGCGACCAGGCGCTCGTGCAGTTTTTCGCCAGGGCGAAGGCCAGTGAACACGATCGGCACATCGACATCCGGTCGTTTACCGCCGAGCCGGATCACCTCGCGCGCCAGTTCCACCACCGGCAGCGCCTCGCCCATTTCGATCACCAGGGCGGCGCCACGCGTGGGCGCGCCTAAACCGACCGCCGCTGCCTGCAGGAGGGCGTCCGCCGCCTGCGGTATGGTGAGGAAAAAGCGCGTCACCTCGGGATCGGTGACTGTGAGCGGTCCGCCGGCGGCGAACTGCGCCTCGAACATCGGCGACACTGACCCGGCTGAGCCGAGCACGTTGCCGAGCCGCACCGCGATGGCGCGTTCGGCGCCGCGCCGGTCAAGCGCCTGACAATAAAGTTCGCCCAGCCGTTTCGACGCGCCCATAACGCCCGAGGGCTCAACCGCCTTATCGGTCGACACAAAAACTAAATCGGCGCCCACACTATGCGCCGCTTCTGCGACACTGCGCAGGCCGCCGACATTCGTCAGCACGCCCTCGCAGGGAAACGTTTCCACCAACGGGACTTGCTTCAGCGCGGCCGTGTGAAAGACGATGTCCGGCGACTCCTTCGCGAACCATCGCCGTATTGAAGCGGCGTCGCGGATGTCGGCGAGCACCGTCGCCGCGTCGCGCAGTTCGAGCCCGATCTTGTAAAGATTGTGCTCGGAGCTATCGAGCAACGTCAGCCGCGCCGGCGACAAAGAAGCGATGCGCCGCGCCAATTCCGAGCCGATCGAACCGCCGCCGCCGGTGATGAGAACGCGCTTGCCCTCGATGATGGCGCTGATGCGGGCCCAGTTCACGGCGCCGAGCGGGCAGCCCAACAGATCATCCAATTTCAACGCACGCGGACCTGCCGTTTCGAGCACGAAAACTTTCATGCCTGCATCAGCCGCCTGCGCCAGCACGGCGCGCGCCGCCGCGCCATTGGGCGGCGCTTCGGCGAGAAGCAGGGTCTTCGACTCACATCCGGAAAGATCGAGTGAGTGCCAAGTGGCCGCGCGACAAACCAGCGGCAGCGATGTTTCGCCGGCGCCAATGAGAGCGGCGCCGATCGGACGGAAGCCTGGGGTTCCGCCCACAAGCGCGTCCCCTACGGCGCGCGCCGAACCCGCTAGGATCCCCTCTGACCTCATTTACCCCTGTTGATCCCTCAACGCTCACAGCTTCTATGGATGGCGCGGTGCGGCCCTGTCCATCGCTTGTATCAGGTTCCCCCATGACGATTTCCTGAACATAACGCACCCGGGGACCAGAGTCCGTCGCGCGCTAGGTCGTAAACGCACGGTCCGGACCTTTTATTCCCTGGATCATTGCGGGAGCGTCACGCGCGCATTGCCTGCGGCCACTTCAAGCGGTTGATCGAGTCCGTTCTCGGCGCTGATTCGGAACTCTCCGCCCGCCGCTTTTACCAGCGCGCAGCCGGCTGCGATGTCCCAGATCATCGAACCTGATTCGCGGTAGGCCTCGGCACGACCCGTGGCGACATAGGCTAGCGCTGTCGCGGCGGAACCAATCATCCGCACCTTTCGCCACGTCCGTAGACGCTGCTCGAACGCCGTCATCGAGACGTCGCTGGCGCGGGAAGGAACGCCCGTCTGCAAGATGCCGCTGGCCGGGTCCGCGATATCAGAGACGTGCATGGCCGCACCGTTGAGCCAGGCGCCTTCGCCTACCGCGCCAGTAAAGCGCTCAGCCAACACGAAACAATCGACTACGCCGAGCACCGGATCGCCCTGCTCCAGCAGCGCGATCGACACCGCGCAGTGCGGATAGTTGCGCAGGTAGTTCACGCTGCCGTCGAGTGGATCGACCGCCCAGACGAACCGATCGCCATTGGCCATCGCGCGCGCCCAGCCGGCCTCCTCGGAAATAATGGGATAGGGCGAAGCGTCGGACAGCGTCTTGAGGATCAGCGCTTCGGCGTGCTTGTCGGCGCCGATTTTCACCTCGCGGCCTTCCTCCGCCTCGATCGTGCTCCAGGCGGCGCGGTTGGCCCTCAGCGCCCTGCCCGCTTCGGCCGCGGCCCGCTCCGCAATCGCCAATAATTCGCTGAGTTCGCTCACTCCCGCCTGATACCGCGCCCCCGCCTCTTGGAGAAGCGCTCCATCCGCGCTTTAAGGACGCTGGGAGCTGGCTCGATGGACGGCGGGCAGGCAAAGACACCGAACGCTCGCGCCGCGAGCAAGCCGCCGCAGGGGATGAGTGCGGCCGCACTCGACAAGCGTTTGGGGCTGAAAAGGCGCGCCCGCGCCGACGCCGCCCGCAACTTGCCGCG
>CALBSY010000283.1 GCA_937967725.1 uncultured Alphaproteobacteria bacterium
CGCACGGTCGCGGTTAAAAAACGGGCAGTTGAAAAGGGTGAAGGGGAGGTTAGCGGCTTAGCGCGGCGCCACGCCGAGTTGCGCCACCTGCGCTTCAAGAGCGTCGATCAGCGCCTTGCCCACCGGATGATCCGCCGTGGCGATGCGATCGCGCACCGCGGCGCGCAACCCGTCGACGTGCGCGCAAACCAGGAGCGGATTGGCGCGGGACGCTTGCTTGCCCGCGTCTGTCTCCACCAGCCGGCAAAGCGAGGCCGCGATCCGCGTAACCAGCGGATAGCCGTATGTCGTACCCATGCCCTTGAGGTCGTGTCCGGCGCGCCACAGGCCGTCGAGCGCAGAGTCGGTCCAGCCTTCTTGCTCAGCACAGCGCCGCGCGTGTTGCAGCTTGGCGATGTCGGCATCAAGCCATTCCTCGAACGAGCCGCTCATCTCTTCGAGCGCCTTATCGGCGCGCGCAACCGCGTCTTCGGCGAAGACCGGCTTTTTCCGCTTCAGCTGCCGGCGCCCTTGGTCGGCTGGGTCGATGAGCTGCGCCTTGTTGGACATGGTGAGTCGACCATGGCCATGGCTAATGAACAGAACCTTACTTGTTCTGCTTAGACATTGAACTGCTCGCGCAGAATCCGCTCGTCGAGCGCGTGACCGCGGTCGAACATCAGCGTCAGCGCGGCGCCGGTGTCCTCGCGGATATTGACGGCTCGAACGTCGCGCGTTTCCAGATTGTCGCAGGCCGCGCTGACCGACCGGTGTTCGGCCTCCAGAACTTCGATGCGCACGTGCGCGCGATGCGGCAGCAACGCGCCGCGCCAGCGGCGCGGGCGGAAGGCGCTGATCGGCGTCAGCGCCAGCAGCCGAGCATTAATCGGCAGGATGGGGCCGTGCGCCGAGAAATTGTAGGCGGTTGACCCAGCCGGGGTTGCTACCATCACGCCATCGCAAAGCAGCTCCGCCATGCGCTCGGCGCCGTCGACCAGGATGCGCAGCTTGGCCGATTGCGCCGTCTGGCGCAGCAGCGACACTTCGTTGAAGGCGCGCTCGGTGACAGCCTTCCCGCCCAGCGTCTCACACTCTGCCACCAGTGGGCGCACCCGCACCGATTCCGCTTGGGCCAGCCGTTCGGGCAGGTTTTCTTCCTGATACTCGTTCATCAGGAAACCGACGGTGCCGCGATGCATGCCGTAGACTGGCTTCTTGTCCATCAGTCTGCGCCGCAGCGTCTCGAGCATGTGGCCGTCGCCGCCGAGCGCCACGATCACCTCCGCTTCCGCCTCGCCGGTTTCGCCGTAGACATGGCGCAGCCGGCGCAGGGCCTCCTGCGCCTCAGGACGGGCGCTGGCGGTGAAAGCGAGCTTCATGAGAGGATGGTGCTCTTTGCTTCTTGGCCGTGTGGAACTAGTGTCCTTCTAACACACCCGTTGCCGGAGAGCGAATGATGGCCGACGACGCCGGAACCAGCCTCAAGGGACGCGTCAGCGCGGAAGAGTGGGACGCGCGCGTCGATTGCGCGGCGCTCTATCGGTTGGTGGCGCTGCACGGCTGGGACGACATGATCTTCACGCACATCTCGATGCGCGTGCCCGGACCTGAACACCACTTCCTGATTAATCCCTATGGCATGTTCTTCGAGGAGATCACCGCGTCTTCGCTGGTGAAGGTCGACCTTGAAGGCAACATCGTCGCGCCGACGCCGTATTACATCAATCCGGCGGGTTTCACGATCCACTCCGCCATCCATGCCGCGCGCGAAGACGCGCTCTGCGTCATCCACTTGCATACGGACGCAGGCGTTGGCGTTGCGGCGCAAAAAGAGGGCTTGCTGCCGTTGACGCAGAATGCCCTGCTGCTGATCCCCAACCTCGCCTATCACGGCTATGAGGGCGTTGCGCTCAATCTCGATGAGCGCGAGCGGCTGGTGAAGGACATCGGCGACAAGAAGCTCATGCTCCTGCGCAACCACGGCACGCTCGCTGTCGGCTCAACGGCCGCCGAAGCGTTCCTGGGCATCTTCTTCCTTGAGCGCGCATGCGCGCAGCAGGTCAACGCGCTGAGCGCGGGCCGCGAAAATGTGTTGATTGCGCCAGAAGCAGCGCAAGAGGAAACGCGCAACGGCCCCGCGAAGGGGCTGGGCATGGTGTCGGGGCTGGCGTGGCCGGGGTTGAAACGCAAACTGGATCGTCATCTGCCGGGCTACGATACCTAAGCCTGATCGCAGCACTGACGCCGATGCCGGCTTATGCCGGCGCCTGGATTGCGCCTGAGGGCGGCCAGGAAATCGTGACCACGGTCGTCGGCGAGCGCAACGAATTGCGCTTCTACGAAAGCGCGGCCTACTGGGAAGTACCGCTGGGCGTCGGCGACTCGGTCGTGGCGGCGCCGTGGCTCGAACAGAATTATGAGAGCTTCGATGGGTGGCGCGCCGAGGCCACGCTCGGCTGGAAGCACGCGATCCGCCGCGACGGCGGGATTGTCATGGCTGTGCAGGCGGGCGCGCTTTGGATATCCCATCCCCCGCTCGGCTGCAGCGAAGGCGGCGCCGAACTGCGCTGGCTCGGCGGGCGCGCGTTCGAAAACGGCGCCTTTCTCAATGCTGAGGCGGCCACGCGCATGCTGGATGGCGGCTGCGGCGGCGAGCGGCTCGATCTCACGGCCGGCGCCCGCTTCGCCGACAACTGGCTGGCTATGGGTCAGGTTTTCATCGACATGCCGCGGGAGGGCCGCGGCGAAGACTATGTAAAGGCGCAGGTAAGCCTGGTTCGTTTCGGTGAAAGCGGGCGCGGCATTCAGTTGGGCGTGCGCGCGCGAGTCGACGGCGGCGGCGCCGAACCGGCGCTCGTGCTAGGCTTCTGGGGCCGGCCCGGGCGGTGATCGACTGCGGCTGGACAACGCAGGCGCAAAGACACACATCCGCAAAAGATTGCGCGTAAGGTCCGTTACATGTCGGGGGTGTTCAAACGCTATGGCTTTGCGGCGGTTGTGACCGTCGTTCTGGGGCTTATGGCCCTGGCCATCGTCGGCAAGTCGGCCTTTTCCGCCTTTGGCGGCGGCGCGTCCGCGTCCGCGGGCGCTGCACGCGGGCCTGGCGGCGGTCCGGCCACGCCGGTTCTGGCCGTAGCCGCCGCCCAGCACAGCTTCACGGACGGCATCCAAGCGCTGGGGACGGCCCAGGCGCGCGAAAGCATCGTCCTCACTCCCAAGGTCGCCGACAGCATCCGCGCCATCCGTTTTGAGAGCGGCGATCGCGTCCGCCGCGGTCAAGTGCTGGTCGAGATGTCAAGCGTGGAGCAGGCGGCCGATCTCGCCGAGGCGCGCGCTGCAAACGAAGCGGCGCAAGAGGAGCTGCGCCGCTACCAGGAGCTCCACGATCGGGGGTTCGCATCGCAAGCGCGGCTCGACACCGTGCGCGCGGGCGCTGACGCGGCCCAGGCGCGTGTCAACGCCGGCAATTCACGCATCGCCGACCGGACCATTCGCGCTCCCTTCGCGGGCGTCGTTGGCTTGCGTACGGCAAGCCCCGGACAATTCATGCGGCCCGGCGACCAAATCGGGACGCTAGACGATCTTTCAGAAATCAAACTCGATTTCGACGTGCCAGAAACGCAGATCGCCCGGCTACAGCCCGGCGTTCAGATCATCGCGGCCACGGCGGCGTTTCCCGACCGTTCCTTCCAAGGGACAATCTCGCAGGTGGATAGCCGCGTCGATCCCGTTACGCGCACGCTGCGCGTCCGCGCCATGCTGCCGAACCCAGACGAGTCGATCCGCCCGGGCATGCTGATGACAGTCCAGGTGCTGGCGAATGCACGCGAAGCGTTGGCGATTCCGGAGATCGCGATCCTTGAGCGCGGCGATGGCTCGTTCGTGTACCGCGTCGTAGGCGGCGAGACCGGACAAGTGGTTGAAGAAGTCGCCATTCGCACCGGCCAACGCAGCAACGGTATGGCGGAGGTGCTCGAGGGTCTTGGCGCAGGCGATCTTGTCATCACCGAGGGCGTGCAAAGCGTCCGCCCTGGCCAGCCGGTGCAGGTCGGCGGTGAGCAGCCCGGGGGCGCCGCGGATACGCTGCAACTCCGGCCGCGCGGGTAGCCGCGCGTGACGCTTTCCGATCTCTCGGTCTTCGGCATGC
>CALBSY010000284.1 GCA_937967725.1 uncultured Alphaproteobacteria bacterium
CGAGTCGGACATCGCGCTTCGCCGCATCGGCCTCACCGCGGGACCGGTGGGCGAGCGGCTGGCGCAACTGACCGCCGATCCGCGCCATCGCTACGAAGAAACTGAAGAAGGCCGCGCGCAATTGCTGGCCGACGTGCGTACGCGTGTAGCCGGCGTAATGGAGCGCGCGCCGCAATGGTTCGGACGCATGCCGCGCGCGACGCTGGAAGTGCGTCGCGTGCCGTCATTCCTCGAAGCGGGCCAGCCGGGCGCCTATTACGAACCGCCTTCGCTCGATGGCTCAACGCCCGGGGTTTACTTCATCAATTTGCGCGACCTTTCGGAGATGACGCGTATCGACCTGCCGACACAGGATTTTCACGAAGCCGCTCCCGGACATCATTTTCAAACCGCCCTGGCGCAAGAACTGACTGACTCGCCGCTCTTGCGCCGGCTCATGATTTTTAACGCCTACAGCGAAGGCTGGGGTCTCTACGCCGAGCAGCTCGCCGACGAACAAGGCTTCTACAACAACGACCCCATAGGCCGTATCGGCTATCTGCGCTGGCAGCTGTGGCGAGCCGCACGGCTCGTGGTCGATACGGGCTTGCATGCGCAAGGCTGGAGCCGGCAGCGCGCCATTGACTACCTGCTCGCAACCACAGGCGATGCGCGCGGCGTGATCGAAACTGAAGTCGACCGCTATATCGTTTGGCCCGGCCAAGCCTGCGGCTACGAACTTGGACGGCGTGAGATCGCACGCCTGCGCGAAGTTGCGCGCAACGAACTCGGCCCCGATTTCGATTTGCGCGGCTTCCATGATGCGGTGTTGCTGAGCGGCGAAGTCCCGCTCGGCGTGCTCGAAGGCCTTGTCAACGAGTGGATTCCCGAACAGCGCCTGCTGGCCGAACGTGAGCGCCGCCGCCGCTAGTCCGATTCACACAACAGCGTGAGGTACGCGGCTGCGCTCGCAAATAAACACGCGCGCGCCTCATCTTGGCCGCGTTCGCGGCACTGCCTATACCGGTCACAAATGCCGTGTCCGGACGGTGCGGAGGGGAACGTCCATGCTTAGCAACGCACGACGCACAAGCCTTGCCTTGTGCATGCTTGTAGCCGCGGCATGCGCTGCGCAGTCACCACAAACCGGCGAAGACGAACGCAATCGCGCCGACGTCTTGGCGCCGCCGCCGCCACCGCCGCCGCCACCAGCGCCACCGCCGCCTATGGTGGCGCAGGAAGCGCTCGGCGTCACCGGCTCGCGCGTTGCCGCTGGAGCGCCTTTTGCGCAAACCGCGCCGCAGCCGATGCCTGGTACGGTCGACCGGGAGCAATACGAAGACGTCGATCCCAACCCAATCCACATCGTCGCCGAACAGCCGGTTTCGACCTTCTCGGTCGATGTCGACACCGCATCTTATTCGAACGTGCGCCGAATGCTGAACGAAGGGCGGCTACCGCCGC
>CALBSY010000285.1 GCA_937967725.1 uncultured Alphaproteobacteria bacterium
CTGACATTGCCGCTCGCCTCGTGCCTCGCCGGAGCAGCGGTCGGCGCCGCAGGCGCCGTGGTTGGTGCAACGGTAAAGACAACCGGCGCGGTCATCGGCGCCGTTATTCCGGATGGCGACGAAGACGACGACGACGACGATCGGTCCCGGGACTAGGACGTTCGTCGAAAGCACGACTTCGTGACTGGCTCCGTCGAACGAAGCCTGCCTAGTATGCGTAAAAGTCAAAGGGAGCGATGCTATGCGCTTACTTCCCGCTCTGTGCGGTCTTGCGGCGCTCGCGGTAGCGCAGGGCGCTGCCGCCGTGACGTTGGCGCCGATTTCGTATTCGCCAGAATTTGAATCAGAGCTGCACGACGAACTTGGCGTTCGCGAAGGCGACATCCTGCGCGAGGACGTCGAACAAGCGGTCAATGCCGCGCTAGCGCGCCGCGGCGTAGGCGCCGGCGGCGGCACTATTGAGATCGTTATTGTGGATGCCGCGCCAAACCGGCCGACGCTGCAGCAATTGAGCGCGCAGCCAGGGCTCGATTACATCCGCTCGTTCTCGATCGGCGGCGCTGAATTGCGCGCCGTGCTTCGCGGCCAAAATGGCGAAGTGATCTCTGAGGTCGAGCATCGCGGCTACAACAGCTCGCTGGCAGAGTTCCACGGCTTCCCGCCTGCGAGCACATGGAGCGAGGCGCGCAGGTCGATCCGCCGCTTCGCCAACAAGGTTGCCGACGCCTACGTCGCTCACTTCGGTG
Source organism: uncultured Alphaproteobacteria bacterium (assembly GCA_937967725.1). GTDB lineage: Bacteria > Pseudomonadota > Alphaproteobacteria > Caulobacterales > Aquidulcibacteraceae > Vitreimonas. The sequence goes on from CALBSY010000285.1 coordinate 747, forward strand.
CGCGATAGTCGGTAGCGCTAGGGCGGGCTTGGCCCCGAATCCCCGTTCTCGCCCCCGCCCGCCCTGGCGCAAGCGTCTCTTGGCCCCGCACACGCGGGGCCAATCGCGTTAACGCAAGCCAAGCAACTTGTGCGTCTGCACGCTGAGCCGCCATTGTGGATGGCGCATACAATACGCAATCGCCGCTTCGGTGTTTGCTGCACGCGCGGCGCTGTCCATCGGTTGCAGGAAGAAGTGCGAGAACCCGAGAGCGGCGTATAGCTCAGGCTCGGCGCGCGTTTGAGGATAGACCAGCTTCAGTTCGTCGCCGCGCGTTTGCACCAACTCAGCGCCCCCCTTCGGACTAATGCAAATCCAATCAATCCCCGCGGGCGCCGCGATCGTGCCGTTGCTCTCGATGGCAATTTCAAACCCCTCCGCATGAAACGCTTCGATCAGCGGCGCATCGAGCTGCAACAGCGGCTCGCCTCCGGTGCAGACCACATAAGGCGCGCCGCCGCCCGGCCATTTTTCGGATGCCGCCCGCGCTAGCGCCTCGGGCGTCTCGAATTTTCCGCCCCCGTCGCCTTCTGTTCCTACGAATTGCGTATCACAGAATTGGCAAACCGCTCCGGCGCGGTCCTCTTCCCGCCCATTCCACAGATTACAGCCGGAAAAACGCACGAAAACGGCTGGCCGTCCGGTTCGCGCGCCCTCGCCCTGAAGCGTGTAGAAAAGTTCTTTCACGCTGTAGGTCATCGTGACGCGCCGGCGCTCCAGGCTCGCCAGCCTTGCGCGCGCAACTCGCACGCCGGGCACGCGCCACAACCGTAGCCCCAGTCATGACGATGCGAGCGATCGCCCTCATAGCACGTGTGGGTTAGTTCGACGATGAGATCGATTAGCGCGTTGCCGCCAAGTTCGTGCGCGAGAGCCCATGTCTGCGCCTTACTAAGCTGCATCAGCGGCGTTTCGATCGTCATGGGCCTCTCGAGCCCAAGCGCGAGCGCCTGTTCCTGCGCGGCAATCGTCTCGCGCCGGCAATCTGGGTAGCCTGAGTAGTCGGTCTCGCACATGCCGCCGACCAATGCATCGACACCGCGCCGGTAGGCGTACGCGGCAGCGACGGTGAGAAAGACCAGGTTTCGGGCGGGCACAAAAGTTGTCGGCAAGCCGTTTTCGGCCATGGCGATGGCGCGATCGGCGGTCAAAGCGCTCTCCGCCAGCTGCCCATAGCCGGCCAGATCGACGACGATGTCGTCGCCGAGGCGCCGACGCCACCGATCATCGTGCGCCGCCAACGCCTCGCGAACGATTTGGCGTTGCTGCATTTCCACCGCGTGGCGCTGGCCATACGAAAAACCAATGGTTTCAACGCGCGCGTAGTGTGCGAGCGCCCAAGCCAAACAGGTGGCGGAATCCTGTCCGGCGGAGAACAATACGAGCGCGGCGTCTTTCATCGGCGCTGAGTATATTCGGCTCGAAGGCAGCACGCGATGGACGCCGTCACTCTGTATTCAACTTGGCCGACCCTGGACAGCGCCGCAGCGGCTGCGCGGACGCTGGTGGAGCAGCGCCTCATTGCCTGCGCCAACATCCTGCCGGGCGCTGTGTCCGTGTTCCGGTGGGAGGGCGAAGTGCAGCGGGAGGACGAAGTCCTGATGTTTGCGAAAACGTCGGCCCGGCGCGCCACCGAAGCGCGCGACGCCATCATCAAACTGCATCCCTATTCGGTCCCCTGCGTCACAGCTTTCGCGATTGTTGAGACGGCGAGCGCCTCCGCGTTCCTGGATTGGATTGCGAAAGAGACAAGTTGACGTAGCGGAAGTGTGGCGCTGTGGTCGCAGCCCACAGCCGCATGACGCGCGCGTCAAGTTATGGGCCGGAGCGCCGTTGACAGCCCCCACGGGAAACCCTGCTATACGCTTGGACAGGCGAATGGCGCCGGGGACACCCGCTCGCCAGGCAGTGGCCGATGGTTTCGTCGTGGCCGCCCATAGAAGGCGCGCCAGGGCACTGGGAGGACGGCGATGAACAGCAAGACAAATTGGGGTCGGATTCTGCTTACGGGCGCCTCGCTCGCAGCGATGGGCGCGTTCAGCCCAGCGCTTGCGCAGGACGAGCCCACCGAAGAAATCGTGGTCACGGCGACCGGCCGGACCGCGGCGCTGCAAGACGTTCCTCTGGCGGTCACCGCGATTGGCGGCGAGCAGATCGAGAACACTGGCGCGAACGATTTGCGCGACCTGACCCAGGTAGCGCCATCGTTCAACATGGGAACCGGCCAGTCGAACTCCTCAGGCACGACGGCGCGCGTTCGCGGCATCGGCACGGGATCGGATAACCCGGGCTTTGAAGCCGCGGTCGGCATTTTCATCGACGGCGTCTATCGGGCCCGCGCCGGCGCGGCGCTGGCAGACCTCCCGGAACTTGAGCGCGTCGAAGTTCTTCGCGGTCCACAAGGCACGCTGTTCGGCCGCAACACCTCCGCCGGCGCCATTAGCGTCGTGACCGCAGGCCCCGACTTCGCACCCGGCATGTCGCTCCAGAGCACGTTCGGCTTCGACGACCTCGAAGAGGCCGGCGCGCGGGCCATGGTCAACGTGCCCCTCAGCGACGTAATGGCGATCCGCCTCGACGGCTCGCTGCGCGCTCGCGACGGCTACATCACCGATCTGATTTCGGGCGACGACATCAACAATCGCGACCGTTACAGCGTGCGCGGTCAAGCGCTGTGGGACATCTCGCCAGACGCCTCCTTACGCATCATCGTCGACGCGGCGGAGACCGAGGAAGTGTGCTGCTGGATCACGCCGTTGGGCTACGGTCTCACGCAAGGGGCGATCACGGCCGTGGTCGGCCCGGCGGGAACGCCGGCTATCAACCCCGAGGGCCGCGGCATGACCGTGACGCCAACGCTCGGCCCGCTGCCGGCGCTCGGACCGGGCTTGCCGGCGCAGCCCGGCAATGGACCGCGCAGCTACGGCGAACAGACCGAGGAATGGGGCTTTTCCGGACAGCTGGATTGGGACATCGGCGGAATCAACCTGACCTCGATCACTGCGTATCGTGATTGGGACGCCATTCGCGACCAGGACATCGATTTCAACCTGATCGACATCGCCTATCGTGACGGCCTGCAAGTCGGATTCGAGAACTTCACCCAAGAGTTCCGCCTGCAAGGCGAGCGCGGCAGACTGAACTGGCTCGTTGGCGTGTTCTACGGCAACGAAACGCTGGATCAGCTCGACACCATCCGCGTCGGCCAACACAGCAACTTCTACGCCAATGCGCTGACGCAAGGCTCGACGATGTCGCTGGCCACGCCGTTTGGCTGCGAACTTTACGACAGCTCGGCTGTGGCGGACCCCGATGCAGTGCCTTCGTTCTTCTACTGCGCGAGCGACAACCCAGCGACGCCGCTCGTGTTCGACCCCAATCCGATACTCGCCAATGTGTACCTCACCGGGAACGTGTCCGGTCAGGGTCAGCAGGCGGATGTGTGGGAAGTTGAAACCGAGAGCATCGCGCTCTTCAC
>CALBSY010000286.1 GCA_937967725.1 uncultured Alphaproteobacteria bacterium
GCGGATGAATTCGACTGTTTACTGAAGTTCCAGCACATCGATATTGGGACGCCGTGCTTCGATTTCCTCCACGCGCTCGGCCATGCGGTCGAACACCTGCACTTCGCTCGCGCCGCGCGAACGCAGCACCATGAAGCCGATGACGGGCTGGCCGTTGTAGCGGGAGATCGCGTTAAGATCGCTGGCGGAGTCGGAGACTGCGCCGAGATCCGCCAGCCTCGCGACGCGCCCATCGGCGGCGACAATACGGGTCGCCGCCAAACCGGTGACAGTCTGCGCGCTGCCTAGGGTGCGGATCGATTGCGCTTGTCCGCCAATATCGGCTTGTCCGCCGGGCAAGTCGGTATTCAATGCGCGCAGTTGGGCGCTGACCTGGTCGGCGGTGATCCCGTAGGCGAGCAGGCGCGAGGGATCGAGTTCGACTCGCACTTCGCGGTCGACGCCGCCCAAACGCTGTACTGAGCTGACGCCAGGCACGGCTAACAACTCGCGCTGGAGCTCGTTGTCGATGAACCAGGAGATATCCTGGGGCGACATGCCCTCGCCGTTGACGGCGTAATAACCGATCGGAAACGCCGCGGAATCGATGCGGGTAATGACCGGTTCGCTGATGTCAGCCGGCAGCTCACTTCGAATGCGGCCGATCGCGTCACGGGCATCATCCACGGCGCGGCCAAGATCGGTTTCAGCCTCCATCTCCACTGTCGTGGTGGATACGCCGGAAGAGATTGTCGACGTGACGCGGTTGACGCCTTCGACGGAGGTCAGCGCCGACTCGATCCGCTCCGTGATTTGCGTTTCCATTTCCGCCGGCGCCGCGCCGGGCTGCGCGACGGTGACGGTGAAGCCGCCGAAATCGACGTTGGGCAGCTGATTGATTGGCAGGCGATTGTAAGCGGTCCAGCCCGCGAACAGCAGCGCGAGAATGAGTAGGATCGGCGGGATCGGGTTGCGGATCGCGCCAGCGGAAATGTTGAGGGCCATGCGCGCTTACCCGCCGCGTCCGCGGAGCTGAGTCTCGTCTTGCGTTGGCGATTGCGGAGCAGCCGCTTGTGCCGTCGGCTGCTCGGGCGCGAGCGGGCGCACTTCGTCGCCCTCCTGCAGGAAGGCGGCGCCGGCCCCGACGATGCGCTGGCCGGGCGTTAGTCCTTGCGTCACTTCAACGAGGTTGCCCGCGCGCAGACCAAGCGCAACGTTCGTGCGGCGCACGCGATTGTCCTGGCCCAGCACAAAAACGTAAGCTTGGCCGTCCTGGTACAGGATCGAATCTTGCGGCGCCGCCAGTGCGTCGCGTGGCGGCAACAGCGCCTCGCCGCGCAAATACATGCCGGCGACCACGCGCGTTTCTTGCGGTAGTTCGAACAAGGCTTCGCCGGTGCGGGTGCGCGGATCGATCGAGGCCGGCAGACGACTCAGGCGCGCTTGCACGGTTGAGCCATCCACGAGTTCGAAAATTGCGGGCTGGCCTTCCTGCAGCGCAAGAATGTCCGCTTCGGCGACATCGGCCGCGATTTCGAGCTGATTGCCGGCGGCGATCCGGAACAACACCTGGCCCTCGACATTGCGGCCGACTTCGGCCATGCGGTCGATCACGAGACCAGAGGCGGGAGCGCGCACGTAGCCGCCGCCGAGGCGTGCGTTCACTTCCTGCAGTTGCGCCCGCGCTGCGGCGAGACGCGCGTCGGCGGCGATGGCGGCGGCGCGGCGTTGTTCGATGGCTTCATCCGAAAGCGCGCCGGAGTCGCGGATCGATTCCGCACGTTCGTATTCGCTGCGCGCCCGCACGGCGGCGGATTGCGCCTCAGCGACGCTTGCTTGCGCAGCCCGGATCTGCGCTTGCGAAAGCGCTGTGTCGAGCCGCGCCATCGGCTGGCCCTGGCGCACGTTTTCGCCCTCGTCGACCAGCAGTTCGAGAATGCGCACGCCGCTTGTCGGCGCGGAGACCTGGATATCGCGTGTCGGCCGCGCTTGCCCGTTCAACGCCACGGTGGGGCTGAATGTGCGCTGTTCGATCGTGATCGCCGTGACGGCTTGGCGCGTATCGACTTCGACGCGTTCGGCGCTGCCGCCGCCGATGCGCGTGAGCGTGGCGATGATGAGGATGCCGGCGACGATGCCGGCGCCGGTGAGAAGCACGACACGGCGGCGCTTGCGGACATCCTGTTGATCCTCGGCTTCGCCGTCGCCATTCCAGACCCGCTCGCCCGCGGCGCGCGCATCGCGCACGGCGCGTCCGCCGGCGTCTGCGGCGCGCTTCAGCAACGATTGCGCGCGAGCGAAAATTTCAGGGCGCTCAGGCTTGTTCATGACGGTGGCTCAAATAACGTTCGGCGAGTGCGCGAAATTGCGCCACCGCTGCGTCGGGGTCCGTCTCGCGCAGGAATGCGCGCCTCAGAGCTATGCCCTCGATTGCCGCAAACAAGGTGTTGGCCGCATCCAGCGGGTCGAGTGTGGTGTCGACCTCGCCGCGCGCTTGCGCCTCCCGTATTGCCTGGATGCAATATTGGATGCTGTTCTCGTTGATTTTGAGCAACGGCGCGGCGACTGCGTCGTCACGAATAGCTTCGGCGAAAATGTCGGCGATCAATGCGCCGTCGCCCTCGGCAAACTTTTCGAAAAAATCTCGCGCGGTAAGCGAAAGCGCGTCGAGTAGCGAACCCGAGCGGGTCGCCGCGAGAAACGCGTTGTCGGAGTCGGCGTGCTTGTCTTCGGCGATGGCGCCGATGATCTCCGCCTTTGAGTTGAAGTAGCGATAGAGCGCTCCGGCGCTGATTTCGGCCTCCGCGCAGATCTCTTGCATGGTGGCTTGGTGAAAGCCCCGGCGGCGGAAGCAGGCCAGCGCGGCGTCGAGGATTTGGCGGCGCCGGCGGTCAGCCAGCACGGGATTGGCGGTTCGGGGCAACGGTGTGTCCTTAGGCCGAGGGTTCTTGCCTTGGCATCGCTGCAGTGCATATAAAACGAACGTTCATTCTCTAAATTCAAATGCTGGACCGCGTCAAGCGGGAAACCCAAGTCCAGGCGGGCAAACAACTGATCGGCGGACTGGCCAGTCGGCCACGAGGAGCAATCTCAATGAGGGCATTTCGCAGCGGCGGTATGCGGATGGCGGTCTTGGCCGGCGCCGCGTTGGCGGCGGCGTGCTCCACGATGCCGCGCGAACGGGCGTCAGCGCCGCCGCTGCCGACGGTGTGGCGCGATGCGCCGATCGGCGCCGATGTCGATCTGACCGATTGGTGGCGCGGCTTCGACGATGCGACGCTGGACCGCCTCGTGGCGGAGGCCCTGGCCAATGGCCCTAGCGTGCAGATCGCTGCTTCGCGTGTGACGGAGGCGCGCGCCGTTTCGCATTCGACGATCACGCGTTACTTGCCCGAACTCACCGCGGTGGGCCGTGGCGACTACACGCGCGCGGTTGAAGGCCCGATCAATTCCATTCCCGGCGCTCCAGGCTCGGGTGAGCCCGAGCAAATGATTGGCTCCTACGGAGCGCAAGTGTCGTGGGAGATTCCGCTGTTTGCGCGTATCGAAGCCGCGGATGCGGGTGCGCGTGCAAACACGGCGAGCGCGCTTGCCGACTTGCGCGCGGCGCGTGTGGCGCTCGCCGCGGATGTGGCTCAAGCATACGTGGATTATCGTGCGGCGCGTGAAAGCCACCAGCAACTGTCACGCTCGGTCGAGGTTGCCGATCAACTTGCCGACATTCTGGCGATCAGCGCGGAAGCTGGATTTGCAGCGGATGCGGATGCGGCAGACGCGAGGCGATTAGCGGAGAGTGCGCGCGCACGATTGCCGGGCCTGGTGATCGAAGCGCGGCGCGCTGAGAATGTACTCGCGGTGCTGCGTGGCATCTCCCCAGGAACCGAGGACGCTCAGACCGCCGCTGCTTTGGCCGCCGACACCGACGTGCCGGTGTTGCCGCTGCAGGCGGCGCCAGCCGCTCCAGCAGATCTTTTGCGATTGCGGCCTGACGTGGCGCGCGCGGAAGCGCAAGCGCTGCTCGCGGCCGCTGATCTCGGCAACGCGCGCGCGGACTTGTTGCCACAACTCAATCTCACTGGCGCCATCACCGTAGCGGACAATATTATCGGCGCCGCGCTGCCCGCGCAGACCACGACCGTAACGGCGGCGCCGCTGATTTCTATCCCGTTGTTCGATTGGGGCGCGCGGCTGGCGAACGTGCGCGCCACCAATGCACGATTCGATCAAGCGTTGATCCAGTACCGGCAGACCGTGATCAGCGCGGTGGGAGAAGCGTCAAACGCCGTCACATCGCTGGAGCAAGGACGACAACGGCTGGCGTCGGCGCGGCGCGCGGAGGAAGCGGCGGAGGCGACCGCGCGCGGCTCGCGCGCGGCCTACGAGGCTGGCATCCAGAGTCTCGCCGACCGATTGCGCGCCGAGCAGCAATTGATCGATGCGCGGCTCACGCGCATCGACGCGGAGCGGGCCCAAGCAAGCGCCGGCATCGCCACTTACCGGGCTTTCGGCGGCGGCCCCGCGATCAGCGGTGAGCTGAGTGCGGCGAACTTGCCGGGTGCAAATGGCGCGCGCGGGTCGTAGGTAAGCGCCGGCGGCTTAGCGCGCCGCGGCGAGGAGGCGGATTTGGCGACCGGCGTAACATCGGCACAGGCAGGCGAAGCGTACGAGACCGACGTGATCATCGTCGGCGCTGGGCCAGTGGGGCTGTTCGCGGTGTTCGAACTCGGTCTTCTCGATCTCAAAGCGCATATTATCGACGTGCTCGACCGCCCGGGCGGCCAGTGCGCCGAGCTCTATCCCGAGAAGCCGATCTACGACATTCCGGGCCTGCCCGTTGTCAGCGGCCAAGAGCTGACCGACCGTTTGTTGGAGCAGATCAGGCCGTTTCAGCCGACCTTTCATCTGGCGCAGATGGCGGAGTCGCTCGAGCGGCTGGATGACAGACGCTTTCGGTTGAGGACCGAACTGGGCACGACGATTACGGCGCCGGTTCTCGTCATTGCAGCGGGCGGAGGCTCGTTCGTGCCGCGGAAGCCGAAGATCGACGGCATCGAAGCGTTCGAGGGCAAGTCGGTGCATTACGCAGTGCGGCAGATGGAGCGCTTCCGCGGCAAAGACGTCGTGATCGCCGGCGGCGGCGATAGCGCGCTCGATTGGGTGCTCAATCTGCAGCCGCTGGCCCAATCAATGACGCTGGTGCATCGCCGTGACGACTTCCGCGCCGCGCCGCATTCGGTCGCCAAGATGCGCGCGCTGGTGGCCGAGCAGAAGATGAAGCTCGAAATCGCCGACCTGAAGGGATTAAAGGGCGCGGACGGGCAGCTGAGCGCGGTGCAGTGCGAGCGCAAGGACAAGTCTCGCTACGACATTCCGTGCGACACGCTGCTGGCGTTCTATGGCCTCACCATGAAGCTCGGCCCGATCGCCGATTTCGGGTTGAACCTCAACGAGAACTTGATTCCGGTCGACACTGAGAAGTTCGAAAGCAGCGAACCGGGTATCTTCGCCATCGGCGACATCAACACTTATCCAGGCAAACTCAAGCTCATCCTCTGCGGCTTCCACGAAGCGGCGCTGATGAGCCAGGCCGCCTTCCGCATCTGCCGCCCGGGCGAACGGCTGGTGTTTCTCTACACCACGTCATCGACCGACCTTCAAAAGAAGCTTGGCGTCGCCTAAGTCATGGACGCGGGAGACGCGTCCATGCAGTTCGATCCAGTCGTCCTCAAACGCTTCGAAGCGCCCGATGAAGTGCGGGAGTTTGAGAAAGGCCGCTTCGAAATCGTTCGCTTGGGCGGCATGAGCATCGGCCGCGCCACGTATCAGCCGGGATGGAAGTGGTCTGAGCACGTGGGCGCCGCGGCCGGCGCCGCGCATTGCCAAGTGGAGCATATCGGCATGGTTGTCTCCGGGCGCGCCACCGCCGCCATGGCGGACGGCAAGGTTATCGAGATGCGCGCCGGCGATGTTTTCTACATTCCACCTGAACCCCACGATTCATGGGTCGTTGGCGACGAACCATACGTCTCGTTGCATTTTCTCGGCGCCGATCACTACGCGGATGAGCAGGCATGACCATCCATCCGAACGTCATCGCCGCGATCGGCAATACGCCGCTGATCAAGCTGAAGCGCGCCAGCGAAGAGACCGGCTGCACAGTTCTCGGCAAGGCGGAGTTCCTCAACCCGGGCCAATCGGTGAAGGACCGCGCCGCGCTGGCGATCGTGGAGGATGCCGAAGCCAAAGGGCAATTGAAGCCAGGCGGGCTGATCGTGGAAGGCACCGCGGGCAATACCGGCATCGGCTTGGCGCTGGTCGGCGCCGCCAAGGGCTATCGCGTCATCGTGGTGATGCCGCGCACGCAAAGCCAGGAAAAAAAGGACGCGGTGATCGCTTTGGGCGCGGAGCTGGTGGAAGTGGACGCGGTGAAAGCGGCGGACGACAACCACTACCCGAAGGTCGCGCGCCGCATCGCCGAAGAAAAAGCCAAGAGTGAACCCAACGGCGCGATCTGGGCCAATCAATTCGACAACGTGGCGAACCAGCAGGGCCACTATCGCACCACCGGGCCCGAAATCTGGGATCAGACTCAAGGCAAAGTTGATGGCTTCATCTGCGCCGTCGGATCGGGCGGCACGCTGGGGGGTGTTTCGCTGGCGCTTAAAGAACAGAACAAGGATATCGCCATCGGGATCGCCGATCCCGGCGGCGCTGCGCTTTTCAATTGGTACAAGCACGGCGAGCTGAGAGCCGAAGGCACAAGCATCACCGAAGGTATTGGTCAGGGCCGCGTCACCGCAAACCTCGAAGGCGTCATGGTCGATGAGGCTTTTCGCATCGAGGATAGGGATTGGCTGCCGGTTCTCTACCGGCTGATCCAGGAAGAAGGCTTGAGCGTCGGCGGGTCGTCGGCGCTCAACGTGTTGGGCGCGATGAAGTTGGCGCGCCAACTCGGGCCGGGGAAGACGATCGTCACCGTGCTGTGCGACTACGCCAACCGTTACGCGTCGAAGCTGTTCAACCCCAACTTCCTGCGCTCGAAAGACCTGCCCGTTCCGCCTTGGCTGGCTTGAGCCGGGGTCCTCGGACCCGTTAGGGTGCGAACGCTTACTTGATGGGGGACGCGTCATGAGAATTCGTCACGCTTTTTCAGCGGCTATTGTCGCGCTCGCCGCATGCGCGACCGCGGCGGATCGGCCTGCGCAGGATATCGCCGCTTTCGAACATTCGCCGCTTTCGGCGGACGCGCTGTTGGATCATGTGCGCGTGCTGGCCTCCGATGAGTTCGAGGGGCGCGCGCCGGGCACAAACGGCGAGCGGCTAACTTTGGACTATTTGCAGCGCGCATTCGCGGCGGCGGGGTTGGAGCCGGGCGTCACGCTGCCGGATGGTTCGCGGTCGTGGTTGCAGGAAGTGCCGCTGACAGCCGCGTCGCTGACCAACACGCCGACGCTGACGCTCACCGGCGCCGACGGCGCGCGCGACTATGCGTACGCGACGCAATTCTCCGCCTGGACGCGGCGGCTCGACCCCAGCGTGAGCGTCGAAGACGCTCCGCTCGTGTTCGTCGGTTATGGCGTGAACGCGCCGGAACTCGGTTGGAACGATTACGAAGGTGTCGATGTGCGTGGCCGCATCGTCGTCATGCTGATCAACGATCCCGATTTTGAAACCGGCGACGATCGCGGCTTCGGCGGGCGGGCGATGACCTATTATGGCCGTTGGACCTACAAGTTCGAGGAAGCGGGTCGGCAGGGCGCGGCGGGCGCCATCCTGATCCACGAAGCCGCGCCGGCGTCGTATCCATGGGCGGGGATCCAAGCGTCAACCGGCAGCGCGCGCTGGGACGTCGTGCGCGCCGATCGCGGCGCTAGCCGCACGGGCTTCGAAAGCTGGATTACCAACGAGGTCGCGCTGGAAACCTTCCGCCGCGCTGGACTCGATTTCAATGCGTTGAAGGCGCGGGCGCAGCAGCGCGGTTTCCGCGCCGTGCCCATGAACCTCACCGGCTCGATCGCGCTCGAGACGCGTGCGGAAACGCGCATCACACAGAATA
>CALBSY010000287.1 GCA_937967725.1 uncultured Alphaproteobacteria bacterium
CGCGGCCTGGTGCCTGTACGATTTCGGCAATTCCGCCTTTCCGACGGTGATCGTTCTGGTCTGCCTGGCAACCGCGCGCAGCGTCGTTCCGGCGCGGACATCATTTATCGGGCTCGTGCTGATCGCCTTGATGGTGCTGACGGTGATGGGTAACTAACCGGCTTCGGCCTGCTGCGACAGCGCACGCTTGGCGCGCTCGATCCAAGTAGCCACATCGTCGATGCTCGGCGCCGGCGCCGAGCCCCAAGCGCGCGCGCCCTCATCCGAAAGCCCCCAACGCGCGATGCCTTCGCACAAGTCGATCGCATCCATATCCGCCAAATCCCGCACGTCGCGCACGCCGCACGCGACCAGACCTTGCGCCTCGCGCGACTTGAGGCCGGGCACGGTGCAGGCGAGCAGCGCTTGCGACTGCCAGTCGCGGATCACCTGCGCCGAGATGTGGCGGGCGTCGATTTGCTCTTCGCCCTGCTCCGGCTCGAGCTTCAGCAGATCCGCCACGGTGCGCACGCCGACAGCTTCAAGCCGTTTGGCGGTCTTCGGACCGATCGAGGGCGCCTGAACCACCGGCGCGCCGTCGTTCAACGTGCAGCGCGGCAGACTCTTTTCCTTCTTCGCCACCGGCGCGCCTTCCGGCAATTCGCGCGGCGCCGTGAGCCGCTGCCGCTTTGGCGCCGGGGCTAGTTGCTCCGGCGTTGGCGCCTTGATGACAATTTCCTTGGGTGTTTTGGGTTTTGGCTTCTTGGCGCTCCTGGTGGTTTCACGCGGCGGCGCGCCTTCACCAGCCTTCGCCCCAATTTCGCGCGGCCACTTGGCGTCGAGCGACGAAAGCGGCGTCTTCATCACTTCGGCGGCGTAAAGCGCGCGCACGACCTTGTCGTCTTCGCCCAACGTCGAGCGCACCTTGCCGGTGCGGCGATACTCGTCGTACTGCGCTTCCACTTCGCGGCGCGCGGCCGCGTCATCAAGCGCCTTGAGCACGAACTGAATCGGACTCTCAAGCGCAAGGAAGAACGCTTGCAGCGAACCATCGAACTTCGGCGGCTTGACCGCCGCTTCCTCGAACGCGCGATCGAGGATGCGGGCAAGACCGACCGCGGCGTGTCCGACCAGTCCGGCGATCGTGTCCTTCAGCTCTTGATCCAGGCCCGCCGGCGGATCCTTCACGCCGTTGTCGAGGTCGTAATGCTCGATGATCAGTTCGTAGTGCGGGTTCGAAGCCTTGGCGCCGGCCTTCACCATCTGCTTCAGCCAGTCGGCGCCTTCAGGCGCCTTGATATCCGGATAGCCGCCCAGATCGTTCTCAAGAATGTTCTGAAACGTCTTGTATGACTTGGAAAAGCTCCACTCCACGGCGCGGTGGATGACGCCCTCCTCCTCCGTCTGGTGCGTATGAAACGGCTGGATCGGATCGACATAATAGTGGCTCATCACGCCCGCCGACCAGGCCGCCTGCTTCCAATCCTTCGCTTCCAGCGCGCGCACCGTGCGGCGATACCATTCATCGCACGCCTCGATGGCGCCGCCCCAATCCTTGTCGCGCACGTGCAGGACGTGGTTCTTGAAGTCCTTGAATACGTCGTCGGGCGCCTTGGCTCCTTTCAGATACTCGTCATGAAAGTGCAGCAGCAGATTGCGCCAGCGCTCGGCGTGGGGCGAACGCAGATGCCGCAGCGCATCGACGGCCAGGCGGTGGTGGTTCGACCGGCACCGGCTTGCGAAAACGACCGCGTACAGCAACGACATGCCTAGCCTACCCTCGCCTCAGGTGTGAATGCGAGGTTAAGCAGTGGCCGCGAATCCGTTAGCGGGAGGTTAATCTAGGCCGCTTGGCTGGCGTCGCCGCGCACCAAGCCCCAATCCTCGCAGAGGATACGCACGAGCCGCTCGTGGCGCTCCTCGATGGCGTGCAAAGTCCAGTCTTCGATGCCGACCAAGTCCCGCGTGAGCTGATGGATTGGCGCGCCCGGCGTGTTGAAGAAGATTTTGCGCTTTTCCGGGTACGGTTTGATGTCGGCAAGCGCGTTCTGGGCATACGTGATGAGCACCAGATTGCCGAGCAGGTTGGACGCTTCGGTGCGCCGCACTTGGTCCGGGAAGCGCTCGTTCCACCATGCGCCGCCGGATTTTGGCAACACGTGCTCGACCGTGATGTCGTCGGTCATTTCCAGCAAGTGCCCGTTGGGCAGCGCCGCTTCGAGCCGCATCAACAGCAGACGGCGTAGGCGGTCACGCTTGCGCGAGCGGTTGAGCGTGGCGAAGAAACGCATCTGTTCGTTTTCGGTGAGTTCAAGCGCGCCGCGCGGTCCAAACAACAGCTTGTCGTCGCCCACATGCTTCACCGCGCGCGCATAACGGCCTTCCTGCTGGCGCTTGTCGATGACGGAGAGTTCGCAAGCGAAAGTGAAGCGGTCCAGCGCCTGGAAGAAGCGTCTCGCCCGCTCGTGCTCGCCTGAATGCTCGGCCAGGAACGCAATGGCCGCAGGCGCCCAGTCCCACTCTTCTACCTGCTTCATCATGCGGATGCGGCGGTTCACATCGGCGCTGGCCGGACCGACATCGACGGCGTTGGCGAAGATTGAGCGCAGCGCATGGGCATAGCGCGGGAGCTGCTCGAACAAGAAGGTGCGGACGCCGCCCGCCCGGTCGACTGAAGTGCGGAACGACGCAAGGTCTCCCGGCGAGAGCAATTGCTCGCCCGTCAGAAGATACGGCATCATGTAGAGCAAGCGCGCAAAGTTCTCGCGCTCGAACATATCCTCGATCTGCTCCCACTTTCGCGCAGCGGCGTCAGCCTCTGCGTTATTCAGATTGGAATTCTCGATCAGATCGCTCTTGATGATGTCGGCGCCGGAGAGCGGCGACCCGCGGAAATTCAGCGAATTGAACACGGTTTGCGCGCACCCGCGCTCGGCGGCGTCGACCACATTAAGCGTACAGGCGCGGGCGACGTAGGACATGAACGCATCGAGATCGCGGTCATCAATCTCGCGCAACTCGGATTCGATCGTGCGCGCGGCGGCGCACAGCAGGTCCTTGGAATCGATGCCGATCTCGGCGTGACGCGCCATCGCCGACATCTGTCCCGGCTCCTGGACGTGGCCCCGGTAAAAGCTCGCATCGTCCTCGCGCAGCAGCAACCGCGGATGGTCGCCGTCCATAATCAGCTGCTGATAGTGTTTGGCGCGCCCTGGCAGGCGGTCGCGCGTATAGGCAAACACCATAGTCGTCGTCGCCAGGCGCTGTTGACCGTCCGAGATTTCCAGCTTGCCGTGATGGTTCTTCACCAGCACGATCTGACCAATGAAGTAAAATGTCGCGCCGCGTTTGTAAGCGCGCCACAAATCCTGAATGAGCTGGCGAACTTCCCGGTCGGTCCACGTAAAGGGACGCTGATAGCGCGGCACTTTGAGGCCGCCTTTTCGCATCAGCACGCCGGCGAGATTCAGGATCTGCGACGTCAAACCGATCGGCGTCTCGCCAAACCCCATTGTATCGCCTCCCCGTAAAGTGCCGTTGCGCGGGACGTTACCGGGCGGATAGGAGGGTGCAACTTACAGCTGGGGTCCCGCTACGCTTGCCGCGCAAGCGTCGCCGAAACGACACGCGTTAGGCCGCGCCGGTTTCTGCGATTGGTGCGGCGTCGAACGCTGGAGGCCCGCCGATCTGGGCAAAAGCAGAAAAACCTCGCAACTCAAACGCGGCAAATAAGGTGCGCGCGGTTCCGACATCGGTAAATCCGGCCCGGCGCATCCGCGCTGCGCCGGGTTCCGTGCTGAGCACGTGCGCCACGCGGCGAGCGATCGCGGCGCCGGAATCGAGCCAAGCGCAAGGCCGCGGCGCGGCGGCGGCAAGTTCCTGCGCCAGCAACGGAAAGTGGGTACACGCGAGGGCGACGACATCGATCTGATCGCCCCCGCGCGTGCCAAACAGACCGTTCATGGCCTCTGCCACAGCGGTCTTGTCCACGGCTTTTCCGCGCAGTTTGCGCTCCGCCGCCTCCACCAGCGCGGCGGAGCCGAAACGAATGACGCCTCTATCCGCGGCGAATTGGGCGATGAGGTCGTCCGTATAGGCGCGCTGCACCGTGGCGGGCGTCGCCAGCAGTCCGATCACACCGGTGCGCGTGAGCGCCGCCGCGGGTTTGATCGGCGGCACCACCCCGACTACGGGGACTGGCAACGCCGCACGCACCGCGTCCAGCGCGATTGTCGAGGCGGTATTGCATGCGACTACCACGGCATCTGGCGCCAGTTGCTCGGTCAATCGGGCCAACAGCACCGGCACGCGCGCACGCAGGTCAGCGTCGGATTTGAGCCCGTACGGCAGCCACGCATTGTCCGCGGCGTAATCGAGCTCCAGTGCGTTTCCGGATGCGGCGATCGCGTCCAGCACCGAGAGCCCGCCGACGCCCGAGTCGAACACCAGAACGCGCTTGGCGGCGTTAACCATTGGGGCCGTTCTGTTTCTGCAACGTAATTAACCAAAGCGCTGATTTAGGCTGCGTTTCCCGAGCGCGCAAACCCACAGCACAATCCTGTGGAAACCCGGTGTTAACCGCGTTGGCCCGAATCATGGATTGGGTCTAGTGACGCCCGGTGGGGTTTACGTCAACGCGCCGTCAGAGCGCGTTCGCAAATCGCGGGGTCGGTACCATGAACGCCATTGGCAACTCTTCCGTCGTGTTGGTGACGCTCTCAGGCTTGTTCTGGGGCGGTTGGATGCTTGGCTCGCAAACGCCTGAGGGCCAGGAAGCGATCGCGCGCGCCTACGCGGCGTACGCCGAGCAGCAAGCTGCAGCGAGCGACGACATCTTCAATACAACAGCGCTGCGCGCGGTCGTGTGCGGCAGCACCAGCGTCGACCGCGCCGAGTCTAAGCCTTGCCTCGCGGTTGTCGCGGCCGGCCGCATGTTCATTGTCGACGCCGGTTCGGGCGCTGCATCCACGTTGGCCAACCGCAACATCAATATGGGCCGCCTCGAAGCCGTGCTGCTGACCAACGCTGGCCTCACGCAAACGGCGGATCTCGACGAACTTTATGGCGCCAGCGCCCGTGCGCGCGGCGACACGCTGCTGCCGGTGTACGGTCCCGCCGAAACACAACGCATGGTCGACGGCTTGAACCAGGCCGCAGGCTTCGACGGATTCGAAACTGGACTGCAGGCTTGGGGTCCCTCGCCTGAGCCGGGCCGCTCCGTGATCGTGTTCGAGGGCGACGGCCTCATCGTCTCGGCCTTCACCACGCAAGAAGACGCCTTCACCGGACGCGTTGGCTATCGCTTTGACTATCGCGGCCGTTCGATCGTGGTCGGCGGCGACGGACGCGTCGTCGGCGCACCGGCTGCCGTGAACGCCGATGTCGTGTTGCAGGGCGCGCAAAGCCAAGCGCTGGCGCAATTGCACGACACCGGCCAGGCCACGGCCACCGAGATCGCGCATCAAGCGCGCGCCTCCAACACCGGCCTCGTGGTGCTCACCGGCGCCGACAATCAGATGGCCGCGCAAGTGCAGGTCGCTGAAGCGCGCGCGGCGGGCTTTAGCGATGTTGTGGCTGGCCGTGTCGGCATGCTGGTCGAACTGCCGCTCGACAACAGCGACATCAACGTGCGCCCGCTTTAAGCGCCGGCACAACCGCAAAAACAAAGGGAGCCCTAAGGGCTCCCTTTTCGTTTCCGCGACGGACTCCCGCACTCGATGCGTTAGACTGGCATCGGAGGGTGCTCCTATGCCTGACATGAGGCTTGCCGCGCTGGCGGCGCATCGGTTCGGTTTCGGCCCCAGGCCCGGAGAACTGCGCGCCATTGCGGGCGATCCGCGCGGATGGGTGGAGGGCCAGCTCGGCAGGCAGTCCAC
>CALBSY010000288.1 GCA_937967725.1 uncultured Alphaproteobacteria bacterium
CTGGATGAGGCGGCGGGGCTGAACTAGCCGTGAGAGTGAGTGTGCGCAGTAGCGCGGAGCTCAGGCCGCAGAGCGGACCTTAACGTACTCGCCCGGCGCGTCGGCCAGGGGTGCGAATCTACCTTCGCCGGGCGCGCGTGCTGGCACGTCCGGTCCCGAGCGTTCGGCGAGCCATTTGTCCCAATAGGGCCACCACGATCCCGCGTGTTCGTGCGCGAAGGCGAACCAATCTTCGAGCGCGCCTTTCAGGTTCTTGTTGGTCCAGTACTGGTACTTGTTGGCGGCAGGGTGGTTGATAACGCCAGCGATGTGGCCGGAACCGGCGACGATGAACTCCACCGGCCCGCCAAACGAGAGCGCGCTGCGATAAACGCTCATACACGGCGCGATGTGATCCTCTTTGGAGGATTGCATGAAGATCGGAATGGTGACGTCAGCGAGCGAGAGCTTCTCGCCGAGCAGCGTAAGGCGGCCTTCGGTGAGCGCGTTGTCGCGGTAGAAGTTGCGCAGATAGAAGAGATGCAGCGCCTTCGGCATGCGGGTCTGATCGGCGTTCCAGTAGAGCAGATCGAACGGCGGCGGCTGCTTGCCGATGTAGTAATTGTCGACGACGTAGTTCCAGATCAGATCGTTGGAGCGCAGGGCGTTGAAAGTGTCGGCCATAGTCTGCGCCGAGAGCACCCCGCCTTCACTCTCCATGCGATCTTCAAGATATTTGATGCCGACATCGTCGGAGAACACGAGCAGATCGCCGGCGAATTTGAAGTCGGCCTGGCTGGCGAAGAAGGTGGCGCTCTGGATGCGCTGGTCGCCTTTCTTGGCCATGTGCGCAAGTGTCGCCGCCAGCAGCGTGCCGCCGACGCAATAACCAACGGTGTTGACGCGGTCGACGTCGATGGCCTCGCACACGGCGTCGACAGCGGCGTAGACGCCTTCGCGCATGTAATCTTCAAAACCGACTTCCGCCATGTCGGCGTCGGGGTTCACCCATGAGACCAAGAATACCGTGTGACCCTGATCGGTGAGCCACTTGATCATCGAGTTCTTGGGCTGCAGGTCGAGGATGTAAAATTTGTTGATCCATGGCGGGAAGATCAGCAGCGGAACTTCGTGCACGTTTTCGGTCGTCGGGGCGTACTGGATCAGCTCGAATACGCGATTGCGGAACACGACCTTGCCCGGCGACGTGGCGACATTCTCGCCGACCTTGAACGCCGCGAGGTCGGTCTGAGAGATCGCCAGCGCGCCCTGGCCGCGCTTCAGATCCTTCTCCAGATTTTCGACACCCTTGATCAAGCTCTCGCCGTGGGTGGCGAACAGCGCGCGCAATGCCGCCGGGTTGGTCATCAGGAAATTGGATGGCGATGCAGCGTCGACCGCCTGTTTGATAAAGAAGGCGGCCTTGCGCTTGGTGGGTTCGTCGACGCCTTCGGCTTTGTCGATCAGTTCGGTGATGAATTCGGAAGTGGCCAGATAAGATTCGCGCAGCATCGAGAAGGCGGGATTGGAGCGCCACTCGGGATCGCGGAAGCGCTTGTCGCGCGCGGGCTCAGCGTCGGCGTGGTGGCCAGTGAGCATGTACGAGGCGTGGCGCTGCCAGATGTCGGCATAACGCTGCCATAGATGCGCGTGCGCCTCGCGCAGCGTCTCCGGCTGCTGCGCGAGATGCGACCAGACATTGTTGAGCGCGCCTTGCACGCCGAACGGATCGGGCTGCCAGGACGGAGTTTCCTTGGACTGCTCAAGGAAAGCGGTGGACAGCACCTGGTTGGCGCGGGTCATAGCCTGGGTGAGGTTGGCGGAGAGCGCCGCCAGGCTCTCGGCGGTCTGCTCCATCATGAGTTCATTGAGCGGCGGCGCCTCTGGGGGCGGCGGTGCAGAGGGTTTAGGCGCCGCCGCCGTCTTCGCCGCCTTGGCTTTGCTCGCGCGCCTGCGCGCCCGCTTCGGCGTGGGTTTCGGCGCTTCGCCATTGGGCGTCGCGGCGGTGGGGCGTCCGTCCCCTTCCGTCATCTGGCTCTCCCTGTTGGCGAGATTGTAATGCCGCTTCGCGTGGTGGCGCAAAGCTATGCTCTGATATAGGAGGGTTCGGGGCCGGGGACCGGGAGCGATTCATGCGTTTGGCGGCATTTGCCTTGGTTGGGGCGTTCGCGCTCAGCGGCTGTATTTCCAGCGCTGGCGAGGCGCCGGCCTGGTTCACCGAGCGCCAAGCGCAGGAGCTGCAGGAATACCCCAGCTTGCGCGACGTGCCGCGCACGGCAGACGCCAACACAGATTCTGCGCACTGGGCTCAAGTCGAAGACGAACTGATTGCCGCAGGCCAAGCGATGACGGCGCATCCGCGCTCGGCGCCGGCTTC
>CALBSY010000289.1 GCA_937967725.1 uncultured Alphaproteobacteria bacterium
GCTTGATAGCGGAGATCCCCACGCGGCGTCTCAATAACGCCGTTGGAGCGCGCTAACTCAGCACGCACCGGCGTGTCGGAAGGTCTTGGACGGATGGCGCGCCACATGGCGCCTGGCGGCGCCCGATCGATGCGCGGTAAATCCGACGCTCGCGGCCGGTGGCCTCCGAATAATGCTCGTAGTGCGTTCACTGTTGCTACTCCAACGGCGTGCAACGTAACTGCAACGCTTGCAGTTCCACGCGCCATCACTTTGCGTGCGGTAATGGAACTTCGGCGCAGCCTGGCGGTTGAGAATCGTGGGAGGCGCGGTGTGCGTCTCCGTGAATTCAACATTGGGAGTTGCACCATGGTAGCTGCCAGCACCAACATGAATGGTCGGGACCGTCATCTGCGCAAATCGCTGCGCGCAGTGCGGGACGACGTGAACACTCTTGGCCACGACATCGCCGAACTCGCCGAAGCCGTACGCGATGATGCTGGCGCGCGTGTGCGCCACCTGCGCGACCGTGCCGAAAGCTCGGCGCGAGATACGGTTGGCCGCTTGCAGGATCAAGTTCGCGATCGTCCGACCATCGCGCTCGGCGCCGCGGCCGGCGCTGGACTGTTGATCGGCCTGTTGCTCGCGCGCCGCTAGTCGACAGGTTCGGGCTCAACTTCAGGAGGCACGACGATCCGCGTGAACACCGGGTTGCCCGGTTCGCGCACGACTTCGGCGCCGAGTTGTTTGGCGAAAGCGTCGATCAGCCGATGGGCGCCGGGCCCGGCCTCAGCCTCCGAGGCCGCCCCCGGCGCGGTAACCTCGAAAATCAGACTGCCATCAAGCTCGACGTGCAACGTCATCGCGACGCGTGCAGCGCCGCTGGCTAGCGCAATGTCGATCGCGCTCGAAACGCCTTCCCCGATCAAGAAAGCGAACGCGACAGCGCGGTCCACATCCGTGCGCACCGGATCGAGATTCATGTCCAGCCGCAGATGAGAAGCTGCCGCGCCTCGCGCGCCGACCAGCTGACGCGCGATATCGGCGGCCAGCTGATCCAGCGGTATGTCGCGCACCTCGCCCGACGCATAGATGCGAGCGTGCGCCACAGCCAGCATCTGTACGCGATCTTTCGCCCTTGCCAGTCCGCGCGCCTCGGCCTGATCCTCAGCCGAACGCGCCTGAATGGACAGAATGCTCGCCACCATTTGCAGATTGTTCTTCACCCGGTGGTGAACTTCGCGCAGCAGAACGCGCTCTTCCTGCAACGCTTCAGCGATGCGCGCTTCGCGGCCGCGCAATGTCTTGGCGAGCGCGGCCAAAGTGCGGCGCAGATTGCGCAATTCGACCGGCGCATTGCGTAATATTTCTTCGTCGTCCTCGCTATCTTCTCCGCGAGCGTAGGCCCGCGCGAGCCGCTCAACGATGAAGAGCGGCCGGGCGACAAAGATCTCGATTGCGTACCATGCTGCGCCAATCGCGGCGATCCAAAGCAAGATCGGCGCAAGCAGCGTCCATGCCGAACGCATCCGATCGCCCCAAGTGGGCGGCGGCTGGCGCCAACCGTGGACGATGTAGAGCCGGCCTTGCTCTAACGTTGCGCCGACCACCCATGTCTCATTCACCCGTTGCGCCGCCGACAATTGTTCGAGTGAAGTTTCGGATAAGAACGCGCGCAGCCGCGCACCCTCCGCGGTCGCGAGATCAAGACCCTGGGTGGCCAGGATCTCGCCGTTCTGATCGGTCAACAGATTGTAGTTCTCGGGCACGCGCCCAATTGCGCGCGTCAGCAAGCGCGCTACAGGACGCGTCACGGCGACATACAATCCTTGGTCGCGCGGACGCATTGCCGCCGGAGCAACAGCGGCAAATGTCGCTGTGCCGCCGCCGACAAAATCCACGATCGCGTTGCCGCGCGCCTCCACGGTCTCAAGCAAGTGCGCGGTGTCCAACACCGTCCCGACAAGGTCCCGCCGATCGGCGCAGACGATGGCGGATTCTGCGTTCACGACTGCCAGCACTGTAGGATCGGGATAATCGCCACCTATGCGTTCCACCGTCGTCTGACATCGCGATTGGCTATCCGCGAACAAGTCGTCGTTCGCCACCAGCGAGCGCGCAAGTTCTCGCATTTGCACGATGTCGTCGCGCAACGCGTTGACTGAAGCCAGCTCATCGGCGCCGATGGTCTGCTGGATTGCGGCCCGGCGCTCCGCTTCCGCCGACATTCCCGCCTGCACGGCCACCGCTCCGGCCGGCAAAAACGCCAACCCGAGCAAAATCGCCAACCGGCCGCGCAGCGATTGCAGCGACAGTTCCCGCGGCCACAGCGTTGGTGGGCGAAATTGCGTTACCAAGATCCGGCGATCACCCCTTGCGGCAAGGTCCGGACTTCCTCACCCAGGGGCGCGCCATCCGAATCAATGCCAAGCAATTCGGCTAGACGCTTGCGCGCACGATTGACGCGACTCTTCACCGTACCCACAGCGCAGCCACAAATTTCGGCCGCCTCCTCGTAGGGCAACCCAAACGCGCCAACAAGGGTCAGCACTTCGCGGTGGTCGTTGTTCAATTTCGAGAATGCGACCTTGAAGTCTTCAAGGTCTACAACGCCATGCTGGTTCGGCGCATCGGCGAGGCGGGCGGCATGATGGCCTTCGCTGTCTTC
>CALBSY010000290.1 GCA_937967725.1 uncultured Alphaproteobacteria bacterium
TACCAACGTGTGCTCGACGCGGCGGCGCAGGCGCAGCATGTGCTTATCACGCACGAGCATCTCGATCACGTCATGGCGGTGGCGCGCCATCCCGATCCGGCGGCGCTCGCACCGCGGCTACTGCTAACGCGCGCGCAGCTCGAGCGCTTGCCGCAGCATGCGCCGGACGGCCAACTCGCGCCGGAGATCGCCGATGCGCCGCCCGCCGACTTCACGACGCCGCAACGGATCGCGCCTGGCGTTGTCGCGCACGCCACGCCGGGGCACACGCCCGGCTCCATCGTTGTGTACGCGCGCACCGCGGCGCGCGAATATCTGCTGATCGGCGACATCGTCTGGATGATGTCCAATATCGACACGCTGCGCGGGCGACCGCGCTTGATCCGCTGGCGCCTGCCGGAAGTGGATCCGGACCGCCCCGCGGTGCTGCGTCAAATCCGGGCGCTGCACGACCTGCGCGAGGCCAACCCGGAACTCATCATCTTACCGGCGCATGACGAGCCCTATCTGCGCCGGCTTGTTGGTGACGGCGCGCTGATCGACGGATTCGCCGCCACCGCGTTGGAGAACGCCGAATCCACCGACGCCGCCGCGCCTGCCCCTTGACCGAAGGTCCGGCGCATCCCAACCAGCCCTTATGCGTCTGATCACAACGACGGCCGAGCTAGAGGCGCTGCGCCGCGAGTTGGCGGCGCAGGCCTTCGTCGCCGTCGATACCGAGTACATGCGCGAAACCACGTTCTGGCCGAAACTTTGCATCATTCAGGCGGCCGCGACCGGCGTGGAAGCGGTGATTGATCCGCTGGCGGAAGGGCTGGATCTCAAGCCATTCCTCGATCTGATGGGCGATGAGAGCGTGCTGAAGGTTTTCCACGCCGCGCGGCAGGATTTGGAAATCTTTCAAAAGCTCAGCGGCGCACTGCCGCATCCGGTTTTCGACACCCAGATCGCCGCGATGGCGGGCGGCTACGGCGACACCGTCGCCTACGATGCGCTCGTGCAGCAAGTGCTGAAGCGCCGCTTAGACAAATCCTCGCGCTTCACGGATTGGAGCCGGCGACCGTTGTCGGAGTCGCAGCTCGCCTACGCCCTCGCCGACGTCACCCATCTGCGCGATCTCTATCCGCGCCTGCGCCAATCGCTTGAAAGGCAGGACCGCCTGTCGTGGCTCGATGAAGAGCACGCCAACTTGCTTGATCCCGAAATTTACGACACGGCGCCCGAGAAAGCATGGCGGCGGCTCAAACTGCGTAAGACCACGGCGGATTTTGTCTTGGCGTTACAGGTCGCGGCCGCGTGGCGCGAACGGCAAGCGCAAACACGCGACGTGCCGCGCGGACGCATCGTCAAGGACGAGGCCCTCTATGAGATCGCCGAGCATCGTCCAAAAACCTCCGCCGACTTCGACCGCATGCGCGCGGTGCCGCGCGGGTTCGGCAATTCACGCGCGGCTCAGGAACTGATCCAAGACTTGCAGCGCGCTTTCAACGACCCGAACCGGCCCTACTTCAAATTCGAGCGGCCGCCGCCGGTCCCGCCGGGACTAGGGCCGACGATCGAACTGCTCAAAGTGCTGCTGCGCTACGAAGCCGACGTTCATAGCGTCGCGCCGCGCCTGATCGCCTCGGTTTCCGACCTGGAAGCAATCGCAGCGCGCGACGATGCGGACGTGCCAGCGCTGAAAGGCTGGCGGCGCAAGGTGTTCGGCGAGCGGGCGCTGGCGCTGAAACGCGGGCAGATCGGGCTCAAACTGAAGGACGGCAAAGTCGCGATCGAGGAACTGTAGCGCTTAGTTGGCGCTGGGAACCTCAGGCACGTCAATGCTGATATCGGCGGATTGTTGGCCGACGCCGCCGTTCAAGACGAAGAAGCCCAACACCAATACTCCAACCAGGAGAGCGCCGATGATTACGCCCATGAATCCGCTTCCGCCGCCATTGCCTTCAGCCATGTTCAATCTCCATCACCCCGCGCACCGGTAACCGACGCAACGGCTTGGAGGTTCCGGAGATCAGCGCGCGACCGCTTCGGCGCATGCGGCTTTGAAGTCGTAGTTCACTTCGGCGGCGCAATCGGGCCACTTGCCGCTTTCAAGCCAATATTGCGCTAGCTCCAGGCGCGCAGCGAGTTGGGCGAAGCGCCGATGCTTCCAGATCGGTTCACCGCAATTGGCCACGAACAATTGCAGCGCCGATTGCGCACGCGCCATCCCAAAGGCGTCGTGAGCGTCCGGCCGCAGCGAACGGCCATTATCCAATGCCTGTTCGATCACGTCGAAGGCATGGTCGGCGCACCCTGCGCCGGCGGCGATCAGGCAGGAAGAGAGCGGCAAAGGCCCATTGGTGCGCGCCACATAAGCGAGGAGCGTCTCGCAGGCTTCGCGCCGCTCCTCAGGCGGTCTGCGCATCAAAGCCACGTAGTTCCGCAACACATCAACGTCCCGGTCGGAGACGCCGCGCCGCGGCGGCGCGCCTGGGTCGCCGAGCGCTTCGGCTTCGTCCAGACGGCCGGCGGCGCACAGCGTCACCCACATCATGTACCAGGTGAAGGCGGAGTCCGGCCAACGCCGCCAAGCGCCGGAAATGATCTCCAACGCCGTATCGATCTCGCCGCGGGTGGTGTGCAGGCTCGCGCGCAAGCCTTCGACGGCGGGCCCCAGCGGATCGAGGCGGCTAGCGACTTCGAGTGCGGCCGCCGAGTCGCGGATGCGGCCCACGCTGTAGAGCCAAGCTGCATGCGCGACGTGCAACGATGAATCGTTGGGCGTGCGCTTCAGCGCTTCGCCCACAAGGCGGAGCTTCTCGCCGTGCTCGGCAAACGCCGGCTTGAGCAGCGACAGCGCGGCATAAGCCTGTGCACAATCGGGATCGAGTTCGAGCGCGTACTCAGCAGCCTCGACCGAGGCGGCATGGCGCGGCTCGCCGATCATGTCGCGATCGCGCGGCAACAAGAACGCGCGCACGCTGGCGAGGGCGGCCCAGCCGGGCGCGAATTCAGGCGCCAAGGCCACACAACGCTGCAACAGCCGCTCGGCATGCTCTTCATCATCGTCGCTGAGCATGAGCCAGCTTTGCCGCGCGCGCAGATAGAGTTCGTAAGCGGCGGGATCGATGGGCTGCGGCGGCCGCGCCGTCTCTGACAGCGACTGACGCAACGCAAGTGCGACCTTGGAGGCGATATCGTCCTCCAACGCGAACGCGTCGGCGCGGTCGCCTTCGTAGCGCTCGCTCCACAGCGCAACGCCGGCGACAGCCTCGATAAGTTGGGCGCTTACGCGCAATCGCTCGCCGGAACAGCGGACCGAACCGTCGAGCACATGCGTGGCGCGCAACTCGCCTGCCGCCTGGCGCTTGCGCTCGCCGCGGAACTGGAAAGCGGAGGTGCGGCCGATCACCTTGAGCCTCGATTGGCGCAGCAATGTTGAGATGATCTCGTCGGCGACGCCGTCCGAAAAATAGGTCATCTCGGCGCGGTCGCTCTCATTGTCGAACGGCAGCACGACGAGGATGGTTTCGGCGCGCCGCGCGCGCGCGGCAGGCGCCGCCACCGCTTCGAAACTAAATATGTCCAGCGTTTCGCTCATCTTATCGAGCTGCACCGCGCCCGCGGCGTGCAAACGCTTGGCCAGCGCTCCGCGCACGGCGCGCCGGACATCGAGCGACACGAGCACCGAGCCGGGATGCGCCACTTGCTGCAGACGCGCGGCGACGTTGACGCTGTGGCCCAGCAAATCGCCCTCGGCCGTCGCCAGCACGTCCCCCACGTGCACGCCCACGCGCAAGCTGGCGCGCTCAACGCAAGTCCAGAGCTGATCAACAGCGCTCAGGGCGCCGCCGGCGCTGCAGAACTCGACCATGAAGCCGTCGCCGGCGGTGTTGAAAATGCTCCCTCCATGCACGAGCGCCGCGCCCTCGAGCGCCTCACGCAGCCGCGCTACCGCGCTCATCGCGCCGGTTTCGTCGATCTCGCTCAGCGCCGAATAGCCGACCATGTCAATCGCCATGATCGCGGCCAACTTTCGCGGTCCGGTTGCTTCGCTCACGCCCTACCTCTGGCGGCGTTCTAGCACGAGCCGGCGCTCAGACGCTCGGTTCATCCTTGAAATAGGGCTCGACCGGGCCGGAATATTTGATGGTCAGCTGCTTGCCGCGCCGGTCCAGGGTCTTGCCGACGGCCAAGCGGACCCATCCCTCACTGACGCAATATTCTTCCACATTGGTCTTTTCCTGGCCGCGGAAGCGCACGCCCACGCCGCGCTCCAGCAGAGCTTCGTCGTAATAGGGGCTGTCGGGGTCGGCCGAGAGGCGGTCCGGCGGCGTTTCGCTCATGTGATCTTTGTCTCCGCTGCAAGGCCAAGCGCGGCGGCGGCCGCGTCGAGCCGGCGCGCCGCGGTCTCGGTGACCAGGTGCGCCACCTTCTTCTTCACCCGAAGCAGGAGCTTGCCGTCAACTGCGGAGACCTCAAAGCTCGCGAGCAGTCTTTCGCTGCGGCCCGAGAGATCCGCACCGAGACGCAGCGCCGCCCCAAGCGCTGCGGCGGCGGCCTGCTGTTCTTCGCTCAGCAAGCGCAGATACGCCGCCGCATGACGCGGCGGCGCCTTGGTGTAGCGATGATGGATAGCGGCAGCGAGGAATGCCCGTTCTTCGTGGCTGATCGCCGCCAACGGCGCGCGCAACACCATGTCGAACATGATCTCGACGCGCTGATCGGGGTGCAGCGGCCCGCCCACATCGGCGAGACGCGCCGCCGCACCGCGCAACACCTCTTCGCGTCCCTTCGGAAACACGCGCGGCTGGCCGGCGAACATCGGCGCGATCCATTGCTCCAGCGCGGGGCCGAATCCACGCGTGCGCGTCCACCGCGCCGCGAGCGCTTCCGCGGCGGCGATCAGCGGATGCGTCGCACGCGCCTGCTCGCTTAGACGTTCCATGAGCACGCCCTCGCGCAGGCCGAACGCCGAGAGGATGACACGATCGAAGTCACCGAGCACCATCACCCGTTCGAGCACCACGGCGGCGTAAGGCAGCGTTTCAGCGCGCTTGGCGGCGGCTTCCTCCAGCCGCTCCAGTGACCGCTTGCTTTGCTTGCGCACGACATCGGCGACCTTCAGCACCTCAGAGCGGCTCATTTGGTGATGGTGCAGCACGCCCAGAGGATGATTGGTCAGCGCAATATCGATACGTCCCAGCGCGCGCCACGCCCCGCCGACAGCGTAGAAATCCCCGCCACGCTTGGTCAGCAGTTTGTTGTCCTCCAGCGCCTTGGTGACGGCGGCGGCGACATCTTGATAGTCGAACTCTTCATTGCTCATGAGCGTAAGCGGGCCGAGCGGAAAGGTCTCGCCGCGGCCGACGCCCTTGGGACTGATCTCAACCAGTTCGAGGCTGGCGCCGCCAAGGTCGCCGACGATGCCTTTGGCATCCGGCGCGCCGGCGCTGACGCCGAGTGCGGACAACCGCGCTTCATCCTCGCCGCTCAAGATACGCAAGGCGATCCCTGTTTCCGCTTCGATGCGTTTGGCGAAGGCGCGGCCGTCCTTGGCGTCGCGGACCGCGGCGGTGGCCACCGGAAACACGCTCTTCACACCCTGCGCTTCCAGCAAGGTGGCAAAGCGCTTTAGCGCGCGCAGCGCTATATCGATGCCGTCGGGCGAAAGCGCACCAGTGCGCGAAAGATCGCGCCCCAGGCCCGCCATGACTTTTTCATTGAGCACCGGCGTCATGGCGCGGCCGTTGATGCTGTAGACCACGAGACGCACGGAATTGGAGCCGACATCGATAACGGCGGCGTCCTCCATCGGCCCGATGTGCGCGGCGCTCACGGCGCCGCCCGTCTATCAAGAACCGCGCGCGCCGATGTGATCGAACGCCGCCGGCGCGTCGCCCTTGATGGCGCGGCCACGGCCCGAAAGGCTCGGGTTACGCATGAAATACACATGCGCCGAGAACGGTTCGTCGGGAAGTTTAGAAACATCGACCCGTTTGAAAGCCCCATCGGGCTCCATGTACCAGCTTTGCGCCTCGTCGTTGAGGTTCGCGACCATGATTTGATCGAGAACCTGCTGGTGAACCGTCGGATTTTCAACCGGACACATCACTTCGACGCGCCGCTCGAGGTTGCGCGGCATCCAATCGGCGGAGGAAAGGAACACTTTTGCGTTGGGATTGGGGAGCCTTGCACCGGTGCCGAAACAAACGATGCGGGAGTGCTCCAAAAAGCGCCCGACGATCGATTTGACGCGGATATTCTCCGACATTCCCTTCACGCCGGGTCGGAGACAGCAGATGCCGCGCACAACCAGTTCGATCTTCACGCCCTCGTTTGAGGCGCGATAGAGCGCGTCGATAATTTCTGGGTGCACCAGCGCGTTCAATTTGGCCCAGATCGCGCCTTCGCGACCGGCCCGCACGTGCGCGATCTCGTCGTCAATCAACTTCAGCAAAGTGGATTTCACGGTCAGCGGCGACAGGGCGATCTTTTCCAATTGCGCCGGCTTGGCGTAGCCGGTGACGAAATTGAACAGGCGTCCGGCGTCGCGGCCGATCGCTGGATCGCAAGTAAAGAGCGAGAGGTCGGTGTAAATGCGCGCGGTCATCGGGTGATAATTGCCGGTGCCGAAGTGTGTGTAAGTGCGCAGGCTGTCGCCCTCGCGGCGCACGACCAAACTGACCTTGGCGTGGGTCTTGTAGTCCATAAAACCGTAAACGACCGAGGCGCCCGCACGCTCCAGCATTTGCGCCAAGCGCAGATTGGCCTCCTCGTCGAAACGCGCCTTGAGTTCGATGAGCGCCGTGACGTTCTTGCCGGCTTCCGCCGCCGCCACCAATGCTGCGACGATCGGAGAATCCTTGGAAGTGCGGTAGAGCGTTTGTTTGATCGCGACCACCGCGGGATCGGCGGCCGCTTGGCGGACGAATTGCACGACCGCGTCGAACGACTCATAGGGATGGTGGACCAAGATGTCCTTGGCGCGGATGGCGGCGAAGCTGTCGCCGGCGAAGTCCTTGATCCGTTCCGGCGAGCGCGGCTCGTACCGCGCAAATTTTAGATCCGGCCGTTCCTCGCGCACCAGCACATCTAGCGCGGCCAGGCCCAACATGCCCTCGACAATGATCACATCGCGTGGGTTGGCCTCGATTTCGCGCACAATAAAGGCGCGCAGATCTTCCGGCATCGATGCTTCGATCTTCAGGCGAACGATGTCGCCCAAGCGGCGCTCCTTCAGACGCGCCTCGAACTCGCGCACCAAATCCTCGGCTTCTTCCTGGATTTCGATATCGCTGTCGCGAACCACCCGGAAAGCGCCCTGCGCCTCCACGCTATAACCGGGGAACAGCTCCTCCAGAAACAACATGATTGCGTGTTCAAGCGTGATAAAGCGGCGTGGCGCGTACGCGCCCGCATCCGTGGGTTTGACCTTGTGCGCGGGCGTCACGTCGATAAAGCGCGTCACCTGCGACGGCACTGGGATGAGCGCATTCAACACCCGTCCATCCGCTGCGCGCCGCAGTTTCAGCGCAATAGCGAAGCCGAGATTCGGGATGAACGGAAACGGGTGCGCGGGGTCGACGGCGAGCGGCGTCAGCAGCGGAAACACCTGCTCCATGAACACTGGTCTCAGCCAGGCGCGCTCAACCTTGTCCAGCTCTTCCGGGTCGACGACGCTGACGCCCGCTTCGCGCAATTGCGCGCGCAGCACGCGCCATCGCTCTTGCTGACGTGCGATCAAATCAGCGGCGGCGGCATGGATGCGCGTTAGCTGTTCGGCCGGCGTCAACCCGTCCTGGCTGACGATGGAGACGCCCGCTTTGACCTGTTCATGCAGGCCCGCCACCCGCACCATGTAGAATTCGTCGAGGTTAGAAGCTGAGATGGAGAGGAAACGCAGCCGCTCCAGCAGCGGATGGTTCTTGTTTTCGGCCTCTTCCAGCACGCGCGTATTGAACGCGAGCCACGAAAGCTCACGGTTGATGAACCGTTGCGGGTCCTTCTGCGCCGGCGGCTTCTCCACCTTGGCGCGCTGCTTCTTGCGCGTCTTCGCCATTGCTTAACCGTCTTCCGCCGCACCCCAATTCGCGCGCGCTTTTTCCAGCGCTCTCTTCGCCGCCGCCAGGGCGACCGGCCGGGCGCCGCGCACCAGCTCGGCGTCGAGCGCCGCAGCCAGGTGACGGGCCGCCGCGAACGTGCGCGGCAGCCTGTGCGCCAGATACCTGGCGGCATCATCGCTCAATTGAATGAATTGTTCGCGACAAATGCGGCGTAAAACCACTTCCATCAGCGCTTCGTCGGGCTCTCCGAGCCGGGCCATGGCCAATGCGCCGAGCCGGGAGCGCAGATCCGGAATCTGAACCGGCCCTCCACCACGCATGCGCGGCGAGGCGACCCGCCCGGCGCCGCCCGCGCTGCGCGCCACTCCGCGCACCCGCCACAGCATGCTCTCGTCGCCGGTGTCGGCGTCATCGACGAAGAGGCGGCCCTCCGCTTCCCGGAAGATCGCCGCCGCATCGTCTGGCGCGGCGGCGGGGGACACCTGGCGTGCGCCGGTCTCAAGCGCCCAGGCCAAGGCCAGATGGGTCTTGCCCGCACCGCGCGGTCCCACCAACGCGAGAGCGCCGTTGGGCCCTGCCCGCCGATCGGTCCGCCGCCGCGCCGCGTCGCGGTTGCCTTCCGCCACGACAAGCGTGTCGGGCCAGCGCTCGCCCATGCGAAACTCAAACAGGCGAGGCTGACGCATCGCGCGCCGTTCACCTCCCGGCGACGCGGAGCACGGGACCCTGGGCGGTGTCTTCCAGCCGCACGCCGCGGCGCTGCAGTTCGGCGGCGAGCTGCCCGCGCTCACCGACAAATGAGAATGACACCAACGCGCCCTCGCGGCCGACGGCTTCGATGCGGATTTCCGAGATCAGCGTCTGCGCGGCGCCTTCCAGCGCGTCCTTAATCCGCTCCCATTGGCGCTGGTCGCGATAGAGCGCCGAAGCGGACACGCGGGCGCGTTGGCCGCCGCCGGTGGCGATGCGGCCTTTCCAATCGTTCTGCAGGCGCAGGCTGGCCTGCTCGGCGAGCGAGGCCAGCGACGCCCGCATCGCTGCAGCATCGGCCCCGTTCACGCGCGCCGTGACCTCGCCGCGCTCGCGCCGTGCATTGGAGTCCACTTCCACAAGCGAAGCGCTGACCGTTGAGCCCTGCACGCGCAGCGTGGCGAACATAGCCGATGCCGCCGCGTTCTCTTGTGCAAACGGCGCGGCGATGTCCCACGATGGCGGGCCTTGCAGCGCCTCCGGCGCCACCGCCAGCGGCACCAGCTCATCGCCGAAGCCGCCTTGCGTCCACACTTCACGCCACAACGCAGCCGCTTCCGGATCTGTACCGGAAATGACCGCAGGCGCGATCAGAACCGGCGCGGTGCGGGTATCGACGACCGTGAGATTGTACTGGCGCAGAAAGGTGCGCACGCTGGATGGGTCGAAGCGGACCGTGAGGCGCCCGATGAAGCGGGTGGCGGAGCGGCGCTGCTCTTCAACGTCGACGCTGAGCACCAGACGCTCCAGCAGCGGACCTTCCATGCTGGGCATCGTGGTGCGCGCCAATTCTTCCGGCAGCGTCAGACGCTGCACCAGACGCCCAAAGGCCTGCCGCTGCGCCGCGGCGAAGGCGGCTTCTTGGGCCGCGGCGGCGTTGGCGGCGGTCTCGTCCACATGCACCCCGCCCACGGCGTAGACATTGTCGCGGGGCTGGGCGCTTGCGGCGCCGGGTGCGAACGCGCACAAGGCCGCCAGGAAAAAAGCGGCGAAGGCGGCCCAAGGCGTGGCTCTCATTACGGTACCTCGTTGCGCGTTGTGGGAAGTCATCGAACCTAGCCGGGGCGGAATCGCCTATCAATGCGGCGGCATCTGGACCTGGAACGCGGCGTGACCCAAGCCAAAGGAACCAACGGCCTGACCTATCGCGACGCCGGCGTCGATATCGACGAAGGCGAGCGCCTGGTCGACCTGATCAAACCGGCCGCGAAATCCACAGCCCGTCCCGGCGCGGAGGCGGCCCTCGGCGGCTTCGCGGCGGTGTTCGATCCCAAGGCCGCCGGGTTTAAGGACCCGATCTTCCTCGCCACCACCGACGGCGTCGGCACCAAGTTGAAGATCGCCATCGAAAGCGGCCAGCACGAAACGGTGGGCATCGATCTCGTCGCCATGTGCGTGAACGATCTTTCGGCGCAGGGCGCCGAACCGCTCATGTTCCTCGACTACTATGCGACAGGCAAACTCAACGCCGATGAAGCCGCCCTCGTCGTGCAAGGCATCGCCGAGGGTTGCCGCCAAGCCGGGGCGGCGCTGGCGGGCGGTGAAACCGCGGAAATGCCGGGCATGTATAGCGAGGGCGATTACGACCTCGCCGGCTTTTCCATCGGCGCGGCGGAGCGGGGCACGCTGCTGCCGCGCGTGAACGAGATGAAGGCCGGCGATGTCATTATCGGCATCGCGTCGAGCGGTGCGCACTCGAACGGCTATTCGCTCGTGCGCAAGATCGTCGAACGCTCTGGCTTGGGCTGGGACGCGCCAGCACCGTTCGCGCCGGGCAAGACGCTCGCCGGCGCCCTGCTGGCGCCGACCCGCATCTACGCACGCGCGCTCAAACCCATCTTCGATGCGAAGTTCCCCAAGGGCGCCGCGCACATCACCGGCGGCGGTTTGGTTGAGAACACGCCGCGCGCCCTGCCGGATCACCTGGCGGCCGACTTCGACTGGGGTGCTTGGAAGCGTCCCGCCGTGTTCGAATGGCTGCAGTCGACAGGAGGCGTGCCCGAGGAAGACATGCGCCGTACGTTCAACCTCGGCATTGGCATGATCCTGATTGTCGAGCCCTCGCGTGTGCGGGACGTAATCGAAATGCTCACCGCCGGCGGTGAAACTGCGTTTCAGATCGGCGTTTTGAAGAGCGCATGAAACGCGTCGCCGTTCTTATATCGGGTAGAGGCTCAAACCTGCAGGCGCTGCTCGACGCTCAACAGGACGCCTACGAAATCGTGCTCGTCGTTTCCAATGTGCCCGGCGCCGCAGGACTGGAACGCGCCCGCGCCGCCGGGGTCGAAGCGATCGCGCTCGATCACAAGCCCTATGGCAAGAATCGGGAGGCGTTCGAGCGTGATCTCAACGCACTTTTGGCCGAGCGCAAAGTCGAGCTGGTCGCGCTTGCCGGTTTCATGCGTGTGCTCACGCCCTATTTCGTCAACGTCTGGAAGGGCCGGCTGGTGAACATTCATCCCTCACTGCTGCCGAAGTATCCGGGCGTGAACACGCACGCGCGTGCGCTGGCGGCGGGGGACACCGAACACGGCTGCACCGTGCATCTGGTGGTCGAGGAAGTGGACAGCGGCGAAATCCTCGGCCAGGCGCGCATGCCGATCCTGCCTGGCGACACGCCTGAGGCCCTCGCCGAGCGCGTGCTCACGCTGGAACACGATTTGTATCCGAAGACGTTGGCCAGCCTGGCGCTTCGACTATCGCCATGACCGAAATCGGCGAGACCAATTCCTAGCTTACGCCTATATTTGCGTAAGAGGAGCGCGCCCATGGCGGAACGCGATTACGTGCTCGGCACGCACGACGATGAAATCTACCGGCTTGGTTTTCAGCACCGCGTGTGGCGTCCGCGCGCGCTCGACGCTTGGGCGCGCGCGCGGATCGGCGACGGCGCCAAAGTGATCGATTTCGGCGCTGGCCCCGGCTTCGCCACCATGGACCTGGCGGAGATCGTCGGCCCCGGCGGTGAAGTGCACGCGATCGAGCCCTCGCGCCGCTTCCTCGACACGCTCGAGGCGCAAGCCAAGGCGCGCGGCTTTGCGCAAGTGAGACCGCACGAAGTGGATGTAGTTGACGATCCGCTGCCGGTCAGCGGCGCGGACGCCGCCTGGGCGCGCTGGATCTTCGCCTTCCTGCCTGAGCCGAAGCCGGCGCTACAGAAGTTGGTGGATGCACTTAAGCCAGGCGGGGCGCTCGTGGCGCACGAATACGTCGACTACGAAACGTGGAAGCTTGCGCCGCGCGCGCCAAGCTTTGAACGCTTTGTCGACGAAGTCGTCGCTAACTGGCGCGGTTCAGGCGGCGAGCCGGATGTTGGCCGCAGCCTGCCGGCCTGGCTGGCGGAAATGGGACTAAGGCTGGAGAGTGTCCGTCCCTATGTCGACATCGTCTCCAAGGACGACAATGTCTGGCGCTGGCCGATCGGCTTCTTCGAAATCCATATCGACCGGCTCCTACAACAGAACCGCATCACTCATGATGTTGCGCGCGACATGCGCGAAGAGTTCGCGCGCGTCTCCGAACAGCCCGGTACCCTGATGGTGACGCCGCTGGTGATCGAAATCATTGCACGCAAGTAGCTGGCGCGATTTCTCCGGCGGGCGTACGCTTGCGCGCGGGGGCTGATAGGAGCGCTTCCATGCCAGAGAAAAGACCCGGCGGCCCGCTGCCCAAGCAAACCGGCACGACGCAAAAGGGCCAGCCGGCCCCAGGCGCCGGCTCAAAGCCGGTGACGCCAAACAAGGGCTTCGACAAGAAGGGTAAAAAGTAAATCGGCGCGCGTTCGGGAGACTGCGGGATCCGCAACCGCAGTCCCTAGCCGACGATTTCTTGGTCGTTGAAGAAGAACTCGATCTCGCGCTCGGCGTTTTCGAGACTGTCCGAGCCGTGTACGGAATTGGCTTCGATCGACTCGGCGAAGCGCTTGCGAATGGTGCCCTCGGCGGCGTTGGCCGGGTTGGTGGCGCCCATCACATCGCGATATTTGGCCACCGCGTTTTCCGCTTCGAGCACCTGCACGACGACCGGCCCCGAGATCATGAAGCCGACCAGGTCGCGGAAAAACGGGCGCTCCTTATGCACGGCGTAAAAGCCCTCGGCCTGTCCCTCGGAGAGCCAGATGCGCTTCTGGGCGACGATGCGCAGACCCGCTTCTTCGATCACGGCGTTGATGGCGCCCGTTAGGTTACGCTTGGTGGCGTCCGGTTTGATGATCGAGAGGGTGCGTTCGACGGCCATGGTCAGAGCGGCTCCGGCAAGGATCGGGAGCCGCGTCTATAACCGCCGTCCATAGCCCCGCCAAGTGCGTCAGAAACACCGCAGCGAGCCGACCCGCCCGTTGGTCCCAACCATGATGTTGAGCCGTGTGGGTGAAAAGTCCTGCGTCACCATCATGTCCGGCGTGATGATGCGCGTGCGCGGCGGCAGCGTGGATTCGTCGATCTCGCTGGCCTGTGTGCCGATCAGAGCGCGGAACCGCGCCGCGCCGCACGTATCCTGCTGAGTGGCCTGTTCGGCGTTCTGCGGCGGGCGCTGATACTCTTCGCCAAGCCGATCAAGGTCGCGATAGGTGGCGGGCGTGCTGGTGCACGCCGCCAGCATCAGACCAGCGGCCAACGCTAGGCCTACCCGCATCAATAGCACTCCAGCGCGGTGATCACGCCGTTCGCATCGGCGATGATGTTGAGGCGGTCGGGGCGAAAATCTTCCGTCACGATCGTGTCGGGCTGTACGATGCGAATGTTGGCGTCAGCCGGGAGCTGGACCGCCGCGATGTTCGCGCCGATCATCGAGCGATACTGTGAGGCGCCGCAGGTATCCTGAGCGGTAGCTTCTTCGCGCGTTTGCGGCATGGCGGTCTCTTCGGCTGGCGGCTGCTCTGGCGGCGGAGTTTCGGCTGGCGCGCACGCGACCGCCAACAGCGACAAAGCGAACAATGAAGCGCGGATCATGCCTGCTTCTCCCATTTTCCGGCGGCGCTTTCGCGCCAGTAGGAGGCCACGATGCCGGCCTCTTTGGCTTCTTTCCAGCGGGCTCGCGCCGTTTCCAAGGCAGTTTGGTCGCGGCCGTCAAAAATCAAGCACGCGCGCTCGAAAGAGGCGAGATCGCCCGGCTCGGCCCCATCGATCAGGAACAACGCCTGCGCCCCGTTCGGGTTGCCGCCCTGCGCCGTGAGCAGCACCGGCTGGCGCTCAGGCTTGTCGCGCCCGTGCGGCAGAAAGCTTTCGTCGCGATAGGTCCAGAGCGTGGTGTCCAACGCATCCAGCCGCTCCTCCGACCCGCCGCGCACGATCGCGCGCCAGCCGCGCTGCAGACACTTGTCGAGAAGCGGCGGCAGCGCACGCTCCAGTTCGGTACGCTCGAGATGGTAGAACCAGAGTTCAGCCATCACTCCTCAAAGCGGTTGGCAATGAGCCGATTAAGCAGTCTGACGCCGTAGCCGGTCGCCCACGCCGGCGAGAGCGGGTCTTCGTAGGGCCCGGGCTTCCAGGCCGTGCCGGCGATGTCGATGTGGGCCCAGTGCGTGCCATCTTTGACAAAACGCTTGATGAACTGCGCCGCGACGATCGAGCCGCCTGCGGGCTTGCCAGAGATATTTTTCATGTCGGCGTTGGGCGTGTCGATCAGCTTGTCGTAGCCGGCGCCGAGCGGCATGCGCCACACCGCTTCGCCTTCGGCCTGACCGGCCGCGATGATCGCCTGCGCCAGATCTTCGTCATTGGCGTACATACCTGCCATCTCATGGCCGAGCGCCACCACAATGGCGCCGGTGAGCGTAGCCAGATCGATCACAGCGGAGGGATCGAATTTATCCTGCGCGTACCAAATAGCGTCGGCGAGGATGAGGCGGCCCTCGGCGTCAGTGTTGAGCACTTCGATGGTTTGGCCCGACATGGTGTTGACGATGTCGCCTGGCCGTTGCGCGTTGGCGCCGGGCATATTCTCCACCAGCGCCACGACGCCGACGACATTTGCCTTCGCTTTGCGCCCGGCGATCGCTTTCATCGCGCCGGCCACCGCGGCGGCCCCGCCCATGTCGCCCTTCATTTCGTCCATGCCCGGGCCGGGCTTCAGCGAAATGCCGCCGGTGTCGAAAGTGACGCCTTTGCCCACAAGCGCCACCGGCTTGGCCTTCTTGGACGCAGCGCCTTTCCAGTGCATCGACACCAGACGCGCCGGGCGGGAACTGCCCTGTGCGACACCTAGCAGCGCACCCATGCCGAGCTTCTCCATCGTCGCCGGCTCAAGCACTTCGACTTCGACGCCGAGGGTCTCAAGATCGCGCAGCCGCTCGGCGAAGCTTTCGGGGTAGAGCACGTTCGGCGGTTCGCTGACGAGATCGCGCGCAAAGAACACGCCTTCGGCCACAGCCGCGTCTTTCTCTGCGCGCGCGCGCGCGGCGGCGGGACCGTCGAGCATGATCTCGACCGCGGTGAGCGACGGCTGTTGGTCCGGCTTCAGTCTGGTGCGGTAGGTGTCGAACCGGTAGGCGGCGAGCCGCGCGCCCATGGCGGCATGCGCCCCGGCTTCGGCCTTGGTGACCCCTGGCAGCGCATCGGGCTGCAGCACCAGCGTCTCCGCGCCCGACGTCATCACGCGTTTCACCGCGTGCCCGGCCCAACGCTCCACCGCCATGCCGTCGGCGGCGTCGGTCTTGCCGACGCCAATCACCAGCACGCGGGCGAAATCGACGCCCTCCGGCGCCAGCACGTCCACCACCTGGCCCGCGCCGCCTGTGAAACGCGTCGCCTTCACCGCCTTGGCGATGCGCCCCCCGGAGGCCGCGTCCAAGGCCTTGCCGGCGTCGAGCAAATCGCCGCCTTCGCTCGCCATCACCGCAACAACGTCGCCGCCGCCGGCGGTCACAAACCGGATGTCCATGAAATCCCCTGGAGAAAGGCCGGCCCGAGGGGGCCGCTTCAACCTTGGTCGCGGCAGTGGTAGCCATGCCGGGCGCAATTGAAAAGCCGACCCGCGCACGGCTAGGAACAGTCCCGGCGGGGGAATCCGTCGTCCCCGCACAGGAGCGCGATGAACATCGTTTCGGCTTACGTGTTCCGGCAGGCGTTGGGCCCGCTGTTGGCGATTTTGGGCGCGCTCGCGGCCATCGCCATCCTGACCCAGGGTCTGAATCAGCTCGACATCATCATCACCAACCGGCGGGCAGGCTTCGCCTTCGCCTGGGTGACGCTGCTGACATTGCCGCAGCTCCTTTCGCTCATCCTGCCGATGGCGGTTTTCATCGCTGTCGTCTACGCGCTCAACCGCATGCAGTCCGAGAGCGAGGTCGCGGTGCTGTATGGGGCCGGCTTTTCGCGTCAGCGCATCGCCCGTCCGATCGTGCAGCTGGCCGTGCTCGCCGCCCTGGTTCACCTCGCCATCAACGTCGTGATTCAGCCCGCCGCATTCGAAGAAAGACGCCAAGTATTCTACGACCTTCGCACCGACATCGCCTCCAGCTTGATCGAGGAAGGCTCATTCACGTTTCCGACGGAGGACTTGACGCTCTACGCCCGCGAGCGCGGCGGCGGCGGCGAACTGCGGGATATGCTGATCCATGATGCCCGGCCGGAATATCCGATCACGTACACCGCCCGTGCGGGCGCTATCGCCACGATCGATGGCCGCCCGGCGGTGGTCATGCGTGATGGACAGATTCAGCGACAAACCGACGACGGCACAGTCGATGTGCTCGATTTCGATCGCTATGTGCTGCAGCTCGGCGACACCTTCGAGGAGCCCGAGCTCTTCTTCCTCAAGGCGTCGGACCGAACGCTTTACGATCTGTTCTTCCCCGACCTGACTTCGCACTACGACCAGCGCAATGTGGATCAGTTCCTGGCGGAAGCGCACGCGCGCTTGTCTTCGCCGTTGCTGAGCATCGCGCTGGCGATGGTGGCGCTTGCGGGCGTGCTGGTGGGCGAGTTCCGGCGCGGCGGGTATGGGCGGCGCATTATGATTGCGGCCGTCATCGCACTCCTGGTGCGGCTCGCTGCATTGGCGATCACGGCTGCGGCGAGCGAGGACCCGCAATACAATGTGCTGCAGTATGTGCTTCCGGTCATCGTGATCTTGGCTGCTGGCATTGCCCTGGGCGGCAAGCGCTCCAGACGCAAACGCTTGGCCGAGGGCCCGTCAGTGCTGGCGGAGACCTGACGCATGCGGTTCTTGCTGTCCCGTCTCGGCCGTTATGTGCTCGCCCGCGTCATCATCGGCATTGGCATTGCGCTTATCGCCGTGCTCGCCTCGATCTTGCTGATCGACCTTGTCGAGCAAATGCGCACGGTCGGCACGCGCACGGACTTATCCTTGCTTGAGGCGGTGCGTCTGACGCTGTTGAAGACACCCATGCTGGTGGAACAGACGTTGCCGTTTGTCGTACTCGCCGGCTCGATGATGGCGATCATCGGTCTCAATCGGTCAAGCGAACTGGTGGCGATGCGGGCCGCCGGCGTGTCGGCGTGGCGCTTCCTGATGCCGGCGGCCTTCGCCGGAATCGTACTGGGTATTTTCACCGTCACCGCGCTCAATCCGCTCGGCGCGTATCTGTTTCAGCAGTTCGAAGCCGAAAAGGAAGACGCCCTCGCCAATCGCACATCGGGCGAACAAGCTGGCGTCTGGATTCGCCAGGGCGACGCCGACGGACAAGTCGTGATCCACGCCGATAGCGTCGACCCTTCGGGCTCGCGCTTGCAGGGCGCGACCTTCATGTTCTTCGAAGTTCAGCAGGAGGCTCTGCGCTTCACGCGGCGCATCCGCGCCGAGACGGCGGAGCTGCGTCCCGGATTTTGGCAACTGTCCGACTTAGTGGAGGCCACGCCCGGCGGGCGCCCGGTACGACACGCCAACCTTGCTATACCCACCTCACTCGACGCCACCGAAATGATCGACCGCTTCGTGACGCCGGCCTCGCTCTCGTTCTGGGCTCTGCCGCCCTTCATCAACGAGGCGCGCCAAGCAGGTTTTGCGCCCACGCGCTACGAGCTAAAATGGCAGAGCTTGTTGGCTTATCCACTGCTGCTGGCGGTGATGGCGGGGTTGGGCGCTGCGTTCTCGCTGCAGTTGCAACGGCTCGGTAATCTAGCCCGCTGGGGCGCCGCGGGCGTCGCCGTTGGCCTCTTTCTGTTCTTCTACAGCCAGTTGGCCGGGGCCTTCGCGATGACCCAAACCGTGCCTGCTTCGGTCGCCGCCTGGAGCGCCCCTTTGGCCGGGATGTTCATTGCTTTGGCTCTCGTTGCGTTCATGGAAGACGGCTGAGCTGCCACAGGCGAGCAAACGATTCCCCCGCACGGCTTCCAACGCTGGACGCCTTACGGCGCAGGCGGTTAGGTAGGTCGGGGAGTCGCACAGAGGGATGCGGATGCGCCGTTCGGGGGAGAAGGCCGATCGGGCCGAGCGGGCGCCGCTGGGCTGGGCAGCGCTCGCCGCGGCGCTCGCCGTCGGCGTAAGTTCCCACGCCGCCGCTCAAACTGAAGTCGCGGCCGCTTCACCGAGCCCCACAACCCAGAACGAAGACGCAGTCCTGCTCGAGGCCGATCAGCTGATCGACGATCAGCAGGCGCGGACCATCACCGCCGAAGGCGACGTCCACGTCCGTTATCAAGGCCGTACGCTGCGCGCCGACCGGCTGATCTACAATCTCGACACCGGCGCCGTCCGCGCAGAAGGCAACGTCCAGGTGGTGCTGGAAGACGGCTCGGTTACCTATGCCGACGCTGTCGAAGCCGACGAGGCGCTCAACGTCGGCGCCGCGAGCGAACTGCGCGCACGGCTCGGCAACAACGGCACGCTCGCCGCGCGCGCCGCACTTCGTCACGGCGAAGGCGAAAGTGAACTGCGCAACGTTATCTACACCAGTTGCCCAATTTGCGAGGCGGGAGACCGGCCTCCGACATGGAGCCTGCGCGCGCGGCGCGCGATCCAGGACCGCGAGACACGGACGATTTCCTACTATGGCGCGGTGATCGAAGTCGCCGGCGTGCCGGTGCTTTATCTGCCCTACATCGCGCATCCCGATCCGAGCATCGAACGCGCGTCCGGTTTTCTTGCGCCAGAGATCGGGCGGAACCGCCGTCTCGGCACCTTCTATGGCCAGCCCTATTATTGGGCGATCTCACCGTCGCAAGACATGACCGCGACGTTGCGCATTCACGGCAACGTCAACCCGCTCATCGGGCTTGAATATCGCAAACGCTTCTGGTCCGGCGAACTCGAGTTCGACACGACGTTCACGCAAGAACAAGTCTTCAATAACGACGGCGACACCTTTGGCGACGAGCTCTTCCGCTACAGCGTGTTCGGCGAAGGTCGTTTCGATATTAGCGAGCAATGGCAGTGGGGCTTCGGCGTCGAGCGCATCTACGACGACGAATATCTGCGCCGTTACGATCTCGAAGGCGCCGGCCAGCGCCGCGGCCCCTATATCGGCCACGACACGCGACTTATCTCCCAGCTTTTCGCCATCGGCCAAAGTGCGCACTCGTACACCTCGATCGCCACAGTCGGCTTTCAAGGCCTGCGCGAGAGCGACACGTCCGATCTTCTGCCGGTTATCCTGCCGTTCGCGGAAGCCGAGTACGTGATGCACGAGCCGGTGCTGAATGGGCAGCTTCGCTTCCAAGCCAACACCGCCGTATTGCTGCGCGACGATAACGCGCTGACGCCCGCCTTCGAAGGCAACAACGGCCGCTTCTCTCTCGGCGCCACTTGGCGGCGCGACATGATTTTCGGTCCGGGCGTCGTACTTAGCCCGTTCGCGCATGCGCGCGGCGACGTGTTCCACGTCGAAACGGCCGCCGA
Organism: uncultured Alphaproteobacteria bacterium; assembly: GCA_937967725.1. Classification (GTDB taxonomy): domain Bacteria; phylum Pseudomonadota; class Alphaproteobacteria; order Caulobacterales; family Aquidulcibacteraceae; genus Vitreimonas. Next base: position 19,596 of record CALBSY010000290.1, read on the forward strand.
CGATTACGAGACGTTCGGACGCGGGCTCGGGATGGGCGGCATTGAAGTCAGCTGGCCCTTCATGCGGCCCGGCGAACGCTTCGACCTTATTGTCGAACCGGTGGTGATGGCGTCCTACGGCAGTGATGACGCCGAGGATCCACGCATCGTCAACGAGGACAGCCTCGCGTTCGAACTGGACGATTCAAACCTGTTCCGTCCTAACGCCGCGCCGAACTACGATTTGTGGGAACCCGGCGGACGCGTCAGCGCCGGCGTCCGCGCCACCGCGCGCGCCCGCACCGGCGAGAGCGCATCGCTGATTTTCGGCCGCCGCTGGCGCGAGGAGCAGGCGGTGGGCTTTACGCCCGAGAACAATCTCGCCGGAGAGAGTTCGGACTGGGTGGCGGGCGTTCAAGCTGACCTTGGCAGCGGTTTCGGCGCCGAAGGCAGGGTTCGCCTGGATGACGAAAGCCTGGACGTCGAACGCATCGATGTTTCCGTGCGCGCCTCCGCGGGAAGGTTCAGCGGTCATGTGCGGTACTTCGAGATTGATCCGGCATTGTTGGCTGACCCGACCGACCCGCATCAGGAAATATCGGCCAATGTCGGGGTCGAACTGGCGCGCGGTTGGCGGATGCAGCTTGGCCTGACCCGCGACCTAGATTCAGACATAAACCTGCGTCAGGACATCCGGGCGATCTATGAGGACGATTGCACCTTCCTCGAGATTGCCTACACCCGCACCGAGACGCAGCGGGGTACGATCGGCCCGGATGAAGGGTTGCAGATCAGAATCGGGCTGCGCTCGCTAGGGGTGTTTGGCGGGAGCTGAGGCGGAGAGATTATGAACCTGAAGACAGCTACAGCGGCGGCGGCCCTGGCGGCCGCGCTGGCCGGGATCACCGCGCCGGCTTCCGCGCAATACGCGGAGGGCGTAGCGGCCATCGTCAACGACCACGTCATCTCGACTTTCGACGTGCGCCAGCGCGCCAACCTGCTGCTGGTTTCAGCCGGCATCCAATCCACGCCGGAAATGCAGGAGCGCGCCGCCGCGCAAGCCATGCGCGATTTGATCGACGAGCGTCTGCAGCTACAGGAGACCGCGGAGTACGAGATCAGCATCACGCCGGAAGAAGTGAACCGCCGCCTCGCCGACATCGCCCGCCAGAACAACACCGATATCGCCGGCCTCTCACAACAATTGTCCTCGAGCGGGGTCTCGATCTCTACCTTGCGCAGCCAAATCGAAGCGGACATTGCCTGGTCGCGCCTGATCGGCGGCCTCTACGGCTCGCGGCTGCGTATTTCGGAAAACGAAATTCGTGAGACCCAGCAACGCATCGCCGCGAACGCAACGCGCCCGCAATACCAAATCTCGGAAATCTTCCTGCCGGCCGAGACGCCCGAACAGTTTGAGGAAATGGAACAGGGTGCGATGCGCCTGCTGCAGGAAATGCAGCGCGGCGCGCCCTTCCCGCTGGTGGCGCGTCAGTTTTCGCAATCGCCATCCGCCGCCGCCGGCGGCGACATCGGTTGGATTGCGTCCACGGATTTGGCGCCGGAACTCCAGCCCATCGCAGAGCGCCTGCAGCAGGGGCAAGTCTCGATGCCTGTGCGCACGCCGACCGGCGTCTACATCATCGCCATGCGCGACCGCCGCGCCGGCGCGGACGCAGGCGCCACGTCGTTAGTCAGCCTGCGCCAGATCACGGCGCCCGCCTCGAGCCAAAGTGCGCTGGAGCGGCTGCAACGTCGCGTGCACGGGTGCGACGACCTCAACGTCTCCAACGTGGCCGGCGCGAATATGGTCGACTTAGGCCAAGCCACTGAGTCGGACCTATCCCCGCCGATCCGCGCACGCGTCTCGGGCGTCGAAGCAGGCGCCGCCACGCCGGTGCTCGTCGACGGCGAACAAGCCAGCTTCCTCGTCGTATGTTCGCGTCAGACCGGCGGCGGCGGCATTCCCTCGCGGGACGAGATTGAAGGGCGACTCCGCGAAGCAGAACTAGCGATGCTGGCTGAGCGCTACCTGCGCAACCTTCGGCGCGAAGCCACGATCATTACGCGTCAATGAGATGAAGCCGCTCGCCGTTTCGATGGGCGACCCCGCGGGGGTCGGCCTCGAAATTGCGGCGCGCGTGTGGGCGCAACGCGACGACGCGACGCCGCCCTTTTTTCTGGTTGGCGATCCCGACGCGATCGAACGCGCGGCGCGACGCATTGGCGTAGCCAAGCCAAAGCTGAACGTGATCGAGGATGCAGCCCAGATTGATATCGCGTCTGACGTCCTCAGCGTGCTGCATGTGCCGCTAGCGATGCAGGAAACGCCCGGCGCGCCCGATCCCGTGAATGCGCAAGCAAAGATCGCGGCCATCGAGCGCGGCGTGGCGGCGGCCCGCGCCGGCGCCGCGGCGGGCCTCGTCACCCTGCCGATCGCAAAGGCTGTGCTGCACAGCGCGGATTTCGGCTTCCCCGGCCACACCGAATTCGTCGCCCATCTGACCCGGGAGGATGAATGGCCGCACGCACGCGGACCGGTGATGATGCTGGCGGGCCCTAGTCTCAAAGTCGCGCTCGCGACGATTCACATCCCACTTACGGAGGTGGCGCGTCAGCTCACGCGCGAGCGCATTGTCCACGTCGGCCGTGTCGTTGGGGAAGCGCTACGGCGCGACTTCGGCGTCGCCGAGCCGCGCATTGCGCTTTGCGGACTCAATCCCCATGCCGGCGAACGCGGCACGATCGGGCGCGAAGAGATCGAGGTAATCAACCCTGCCGCGCAGGTCTTGCGCGCCGAAGGATGGAATGTTGGCGATGCGCGCTCCGCCGACGCCCTGTTCCATGAGAGCGCGCGAAACAAATACGACGTCGCGATCGCACTTTATCACGATCAGGGTCTCATCCCGATCAAGACGCTGCACTTCTGGGACGCCGTGAACGTGACGCTGGGGCTGCCAATCGTTCGCACTTCGCCCGACCACGGCGCCGGTTTCGACATCGCCGGCAAGGGCGTGGCGCGCGCCGACAGTTTCCGCGCCGCGCTGCAACTCGCATGGGAGATGGCGCAGCGCCGCGCCGCTGCATGAACGCAGACGAGCTGCCAACGCTGCGTGACGAACTGGAAGCGCACGACCTGTGGGCCAATAAGGGCCTCGGCCAGCACTTCCTGCTCGACATGAACATGACGCGACGCATCGTCCGCGCCGCGGGCGATCTCGTTGGCAAATCCGTGATCGAGGTCGGTCCCGGCCCCGGCGGCCTGACGCGCGCACTGCTGGAAGCGGGCGCCGATCCGCTGATCGCCATTGAACGCGACGCGCGCTTCCTGCCGCTGCTTGAGCCATTGGTGGCATGGAGCGGCGGGCGCCTGCGCATCGTGCATGGCGATGCGCTGGACGTAGACGAAAGAACCTTTCTTCCCCCGTTGACGGGGGAGGTTTCGTTGGCGGCGCCAACGACGAAGGGGGGAGCTTCATGCGTCCCCTCCGTCGCCTCCGGCGACACCTCCCCCGCGAGCGGGGGAGGAAAACTGAACATCGTCTCCAACCTGCCTTACAATGTCGGCACGCCGCTGCTGGTGAAGTGGCTGAAGGCGGGCCCCTGGCGCGGAGACATGACGCTGATGTTCCAGAAGGAGGTCGCGCAGCGCATCGTCGCCAAACCCGCCGCCAGCGCCTACGGGCGCCTTGCTGTGCTGGCGCAGGCGCGCTGCGAGTGCCGTCTGGAATTCACCGTCCCCGCACGCGCCTTCACGCCGCCGCCGAAGATCGCCTCGGCCGTCGTCACGCTGCGCGACCGCGCCGATCCATACCCACACCTCGACGTGCTCGAACGCGTGACAGCTGCGGCGTTCGGGCAGCGGCGCAAGATGCTGCGCGCAGCGCTGCGCTCGCTCACGCCTGACGCTGAGGCGCTCCTGCGCGAAGCAGGACTGGAACCAACTGCGCGCGCCGAAGAGATCGATCAGGCCGGCTTCCGCGCGCTTGCGGATGTTTGGCGGAGCGTTAGAGCCGACTAGCTCAAACCCTGTACGCGAAAGACGCGCGCGTCATCGATCCAGGCGGTCGTTAAGTGCGTACTTCTCCGAATAAGGCCAACCGGAACGCTCGCCCGCGCTCATGACAACAAAGCCTGCCCCTCCCGCGCCAGCGATCGTGTGGCTGCGGCAAGATCTGCGCCTTGCCGACAATCCTGCGCTCTGCAGCGCAATCGAGAGCAATCGCCCGCTGCTGCTCGTCTATGTGCTCGATGATGAGACGCCTGGTCGCTGGAAGATAGGCGGCGCCTCGCGCTGGTGGCTCCATCGAAGCCTTGAGGCGCTCGATAGAGATGTGCGTCGGCGCGGCGGAGCGCTGGTGCTGCGGCGAGGAAACGCCGAAGCGGAGCTGACAAGACTTGCGCGGCAAACGCACGCTGGGGCGGTGTATTGGAACCGGTGTTATGAGCCCTACGCGATTGCCCGCGACAAGGCGCTCAAGGCAAAGCTCATCGAGGCCGGTGTCGAGGTCACAAGCTGCAACGGCTCGCTTCTATTCGAACCCTGGACGGTCAAGACCCAGTCGGGCGCGCCGTACAAGGTGTTCACGCCGTTCTGGCGCGCGTGCCTGCAGATGGAATCGCGCCGGCCGGTCAGCGCCCCGCGCACGTTGAAGAGCTTTGAAGGCGACGTTGAAGGCGACGCGCTTTCGTATTGGGGCCTGCTTCCCACGCTGCCAAACTGGGCCAAAAGCTTTGAGCCGGAATGGACGCCAGGCGAAGCCGGCGCAAAGAAGGCGCTCGATCTCTTCGTTGAGGACCGGTTGAAGGACTATCCGAAGGATCGCGATCGGCTCGGCGTTGTTGGCGCATCCCGTCTTTCTCCGCACCTCCATTTCGGGGAGATCTCCCCGGTGCAGATACGATCTGCGACTGAAGCCGCGGCCGCGCTCGGGAGAGGGCTCGAGCGCCCGGTTGAGAAGTACCTGACGGAGATCGGTTGGCGTGAGTTTTCAACCAACCTCCTCTTCCACTGGCCTACGTTACCCGAGGCCAATTGGCGGCAATCGTTCGACGCCTTCCCTTGGCGGGACGACGATGACGGGTTCGACGCGTGGAGCCGAGGCATAACTGGCTACCCGGTTGTGGATGCCGGCATGCGCGAGCTCTGGGCCACCGGATACATGCACAACCGCGCGCGCATGCTCGCCGCGTCTTTCCTAATCAAACATCTGTTGATCGATTGGCGCCGCGGCGAAGAATGGTTTTGGGACACACTTTGCGACGCCGATCTCGCGAACAACGCGGCGTCATGGCAGTGGGTGGCCGGCTCTGGCGCGGACGCTTCGCCCTATTTCCGCATTTTCAATCCAGTCGCACAAGGCGAGCGCTACGACAGCGACGGGACTTACGTTCGGCGGTGGGTTCCCGAACTTGCCCGGCTGCCCAATGCCATGCTGCACAAACCTTGGGAGGCGGACGCCGCAACATTGCGGGATGCCGGCATTGAGCTTGGCGTCGATTATCCGCGCCCGATCGTCGACCACGCTCACGCGCGTCAGCGCGCGCTCGACGCGTTCGCTACGGTAAAGTCAGTTTGAAGCGCCCGTCTAAATCCCCTGCTTCAGCCGCTCCACGTGCAGCTGCAGCCACATCTGGCGGTGACGCTTCAGCCGCTCCGCCGCGAGGATTTGCTTGATCTGGCCAAGCGTCTGTTCGAGCAGCGTGTTGACCAGCACGTAATCGTACTCTTCCCAATGCCCGATCTCGTCGAGCGAACGGCTCATGCGCTTGGCGATCACGTCGGCGCTGTCTTCGTTGCGCGCTTTCAGGCGCCGCTCCAGCTCCGCCATTGACGGCGGCAGAATGAAGATGCGCACCACATCCTGTTCGGCCGCCGCGTGCAGCGCCCGCGCGCCCTGCCAATCGACATCGAACAGCACGTCGCGGCCCTGGATCAGCATCGCCTCCACCGGCGCGCGCGGCGTGCCGTAATGATTGCCGAACACCATGGCGTGTTCGAGAAACTCGTTGCGGTCGGCCATCTGCTCGAATTGTTCGCGCGACAGGAACTTGTATTCGCGCCCATCCACTTCGCTCGCGCGCGCCGGACGCGTCGTCGCCGACACCGAAAGCGACATGTTGTCGTCCGCTTCCAGCAACTTGCGCGCCAGCGTGGACTTGCCCGCGCCGGACGGGCTCGACAGCACGAACATGAGGCCGCGGCGCGCGACATGCTCATTCAACATTGGCGGCCTGCTCCTTGATCTGATCGACCACGGCCTTGAGGTCGAGCCCGATTCGGGTGAGTTCCAAATCTCCCGATTTTGAGCACAGCGTATTAGCCTCGCGCGTCAATTCCTGACTCAGGAAATCCAACCTGCGCCCTGCCGGTTCGGGTTTCGTCAACAAGGCGCGTAGCTCCACCGCGTGCGCGGCGAGCCGCTCCAATTCTTCCTGCACGTCCGCGCGCGCCGCAACGATGGCCGCTTCCTGCGCCACGCGCGCAGGATCGAGTTTCAGCTCCGGCGTCAGCGCCTCTCACCGCTGGCGAATGCGCTCAGCTATGGCCGCCGGCGCGGCCGCTGCGGATGCGCGCGCCGCGGCGATCAGCGCGTCCATGCGATCAGCGGCGTCGGCGAGCGCTGCGGCCAGCACGCGCCCCTCGGCCTGGCGCGCATAGATCAGCGTGTCGAGTGCGCGCTCCAACCCCTCCAACAGCGCGGCGTTCTGGGCGTTGCGCTCCTCCTCGCTCAATTCCGTGTCTTCACTCACGATCACGCCGCGCAGGGCCAAGATGCCGTCCCAGCGCGGCTTGGCGACGCGTTTCTCGAACGCTTCACCGGCCTGAACCAAGCGCTCGGCCAATTCGAGATCAACCTTCACCGGCGGCGCGGCGCCAGTTTCGCGCGCGAGTAACAGCGAAGCTTGAATCGAACCGCGCTTTAAACGCAGCG